>JALRJT010000073.1 GCA_023254985.1 Ilumatobacteraceae bacterium
CCCGACGGTGATGCAGCCGCTCGGCACGACGTCGACAAATCCCGCCTTTATGCCCTGTGCTCTCACGAATTCCACGACCATCACTGAATCCTGGGCTGGGTTGGTGTTCGGCATCGCCACGAGTGCCGTGTAGCCGCCACGAGCCCCAGCTCGACTCCCCGTGCGAATCGTTTCGGCTTCTTCCTTGCCTGGCTCTCGTAGGTGCGTATGCAGATCGACGAACCCCGGCATGATCACGCAACCGCTCACGTCGACGACCTCGTCGGCTTCTCGCTGTGCTCCGATCGAAGCGATCACGCCACCATCGACGACAACCGTTGCGGAAACCACACCCGTGTGCGTGACCACCGAACCATTCACGTAGGCGACACTCATGACGCGACCTCCTTCAACACCGACGTCGATTCCCCACCTGCGCTCAGCGCAGAGAACAACACCGCCATCCGCACCGACACACCATTGGCGACCTGGCGATGGATCAGCGACTGCTCGAGCTCACTCGGATCGACGTGCATCTCGACGCCCCGATTCATAGGCCCAGGATGCATGATGCGTGCCCCGTTGCGAAGACGCGCAACTCGTTGAGCGTTGAGACCAAAGCGAGTCGCATATTCCCCGAGGTGTGGAATCAGTCCCTGCGACATGCGCTCGGACTGCAGGCGCAGCATGTACAACACGTCCACCTCGCCGAGTGTCGTATCGAGTTCCGTGCGGATCTCAACTGGCCAGTGTTCAACCTCGTCGAGCAGCAATGTGGATGGCGCAACCAGAATCACTCGCGCACCGAGCATCGTGAAGGCTTCAACGTTGCTCCGTGCGACACGGCTGTGGCGAATGTCCCCGACGATGGCGATGGTGCGACCCTCGAGATCAGCACAACCAAACGCCTCACGGATGGTGTAGCAATCCACGAGGGCCTGCGTCGGATGTTGGTGTGCACCGTCACCGGCGTTGATGATCGACGCAGACGTCCACTTGGCGATTTGCCACGGAATGCCTGATGACTTGTGACGCACGACGAATGCGTCCACCCCCATGTCGGTGATCGTCTCGATGGTGTCGCGAAGGCTCTCGCCTTTGTTCACACTCGACGTCGACACGCTGAAGGTCATCGTCTCCGCAGAGAGCCGCTTGGCAGCAGTCTCGAAACTGAGTCTGGTGCGAGTCGAGTCTTCGAGGAACAAGCTGACGACGGTTCGCCCCCGAAGCGCTGGGACTTTGGGCACCGGCCGAGAATTGATCTCCGCCATGTGCGTCGACAGATCCAAGAGACGACGCACGCCGTCGAGACCCAATTCGCCGATCGATCGCACGTGTTTCATTGCACACCACCGTGCACCACGTCGACTCCCTCAGGTGCGACGCTGACTTCGTCGCTCGGATGTGTCGGCAGGTTCTTGCCGACGAAATCTGGTCGGATCGGCAACTCACGATGACCACGGTCGACAAGCACCGCCAGCTGCACGGCCCGGGGACGACCGAAGGCATTCAGTCCCTCGAGGGCGGCTCGTACGGTGCGACCCGTGTACAACACATCGTCGACGAGGACGACGACTGCTCCGGTGATGTCGCGGGGAATGTCACTGATGGCGCCCGGTACGACGGGACGAATACCGATGTCGTCGCGAAACATGCTGACGTCGAGGCGCCCGACGACCATGTCTGAGCGTGATTCGATCTCTGCGATCCGTGCTCCCAGCACGTCTGCGATCCACGTTCCACCACGCTGCAATCCAACGAGAACGACGTCGTCGACACCATGGTTTCGTTCGACGATTTCATGGGCAATTCGACTGATTGCCCGACGGATGTCGTCAGCCGACATCACCGTGACCGCGGACGGTCCTGATCCACTCACACCGCTTCCCTTCGTTCGAACCTCACAGGGTTCGATTAACGACTTGCTTATGACGGGGCCACCCTACCACTAGCTCCGACGTCGAAAGACCACCCACCACGCGTTTCGACCGACTTCCTCGAAGGCCCCCGATTCGCGCGACCACAACTCCTCGTCGTCTGGGTTGAGACTGCTCGGCAACATCACGTACTCGACGGTGTCGGCAGCCAAGAGTCGGTCGCCCTTGGCGAACACGTCCGGGCCGTAAAGAGAGCGTTGGAAGGGATTCGGGAACGAATAGATCTCCTGGCGCCGAGCGAGCTGAGCCGTCAGTGGGTGGTACGCCGCGAGCGACGCATCGGGCGGAATCAGCGCAAACAGTTCCGCTGTCGAAGTCACCTGCGGACTCGATGGCGACCACGACTGGTAATCGACCTTGGTCAATGGCATCGGAACCCAGAAGTACGCACAGGTGGCGCTGCACAAGGCAACGAAGACGACCACGGAACGGCGGAACTCGGACTTCAATCGGAACAGCGCCTCGATCGTGGCGAATGCGAGGCACGGCACGATGACGAGTGAATAGTGATATTGCACCTGGTACTGGTACCAGAACGTGCTGAGGAGATTGACGCCCACTACTCCAAGGGACACCAAGAGCGCACTTGGAGCGAGCACTGCGACGAATCCGAGTGGAGCAAAGACCTGCCACAAGTACCGAGGTCGCGTGTCACTGACGAGATGCGCAACGACATCCCATGGGCGACGAACGAGCGCCGAAAAGAATCCCCCAACTCCACCAAATGGGATTCGCCATGAATTACGGAACGCGATTCCCGTGAACGAACGCATGACGACAACAAGCATGAGTGCCATCACCCCAATCGATGCCAGTGCGGTAATGGCGCCTCTGCGACGATCCCCTCTGAGCGCCACCAAGATCCCGATCGGAACCAAGACGAAGGCCACGTCTTCCTTGACGAGGAGCGCGAGGACGACGGCCACCCAATACAGTCGCCACCGTTTTTCGGAAGCTGCGACGAGCACAACGGCAATCAGCGGACCCAGAAAGGAATCTGGGTGATAATTCTCCAGATTCGTCCACACAACCGCCGGGTGAATCAGATAGCCGAGTGCGATCACGCTCGCAGCTACCCCACTGCGTAGCCGACGCTGTGCATACCAAAACAGTGGGACCGCACCGAGTGCAATCACGACACTTTGCACCACCAAAAGAAATGACGTAGGCGGGTCGAACCAATAGAACGGCACCAACAGAAGCAGGATGAACGATGAATGATCACCGAACAGATTTCGCCCCATCAGGGTGACGAAGGGCGACTCGAACTGCGACAGCAGCCAAATCCCCTGCTCATACAGACCAAAGTCGTAGGCGGAAGTTCCGAGTCCCCGATGGATGTCAACGGTCTTTGCCGCCATGTACCAGGCGTATGCGACAACGAGGGAAGCACACACCAGCCACCACTTGGAAGATTCCCGCGACTGCGTCGTCACAAGATGAAACTAGTTGTTCTCTTGGCGCACCTCGCGCGAAATCGCCGATAGCACTCCGTTGACGAAGCGTGGCGACTCGTCAGTCGAAAAGCGCTTCACCAATTCAACGGCCTCGTTGATGATCACACCCGTGGGCACCGCACGCCGGTAGACGAGCTCGAATGTGGCCATTCGCAGCACCGAGACGTCAATCACCGGCATTCGGGCAAGCGTCCAACCCACCGCGTGATTCGAGATCAACGAATCGATCGCTTCGACGTTGTCGTCTACGCCACCGACGATGTCTGCAGTCATTTCGTCGACGGGCAATACCTGCGCCTCGATGACTGCACGACCGGAAGACGATTTTGCCCGCGCCTCGTAGAGCACGTGAAGTGCACGCTCTCGAGCATCCGTGCGCGGATCGTGTGCAGGTTGCCGATTCCGGCGCCCGGATTCCATCCTCAGACGCGAGTGATGTAGTCGCCGGTGCGCGTGTCGACCTTCACGCGGTCGCCGATGTTGATGAACAACGGAACTTGGATCACCTTGCCGGTCTGCAACGTCGCTGGCTTACGCGCGCCCGACACACGGTCCCCCTGGATTCCTGGCTCGGTCTGGGCGATCTCCAATTCGACCGCAGCAGGAATTTCAACGCTCACAATCTCTCCCTCGTAGGTGGCGATGATGGCGACCGCATTCTCGATCAGGTAGTCAGCGGCCTCTCCGAGTGCAACTGGCTTGATGTTGACCTGGTCGTACGTCTCGGTGTCCATGAACACGTACTCGTCGCCGTCCTTGTAGAGAAACTGCATGTCGCGCTTCTCGAGGATCGCCTGTTCTACCTTCACGCCTGCGTTGAACGTACGGTCGAGCATGTTTCCGCTGCGCAGATTGCGCAGACGCGAGCGCACGAACGCGCCGCCCTTGCCCGGCTTGACGTGTTGGAACTCGATGACGGTGTAGAGCGTTCCGTCGAGGTTCAGCGTGATGCCGTTCTTCAGATCGTTGGTGGAGATTGCAGGCACGGGGATTCCTTTGGACTGTTAGTGAGGACGGTGTGTCCGGTCTGCGTCACGACTAGGAGATCCTCGATCCGCACGCCACCGACCCCTCCACGATAGAGCCCAGGCTCCACCGTCACCACCTGGCCTGGCTTCAATTGCGCATCGACACCTGCGCGCAGCCACGGCGACTCGTGAATGACGAGACCTACACCATGACCAGTGGAATGCGCGAGGAGGGTTTCATGCCCACGACGTGTGAATTCGTCACGACACCACGCATCGATGGAACCACACTCGACGCCCGGGCGTACCATTTCTACTGCGGACTGTTGAACCTCGCGAACCGCCTCGTACATCTCAACGAGGTCGGGGGCGCACTGCCCCACCAGAAACGTTCGAGTCATGTCCGAGTGATAACCCTCCACCAGTGCACCAACGTCGATGACGAGTGTGTCCCCCTCCACGATTCGCCGGTCGGTCGGACGATGATGCGGAAGCGCCGCATTCGGACCGCTCGCAACGATTGTGTCGTAACTCGGCCCATCGGCGCCCGCCTTGCGCATCAGATATTCGAGTTCGTCCCTGATGTCGCGCTCCGTCACTTTGCCACCTTCCAGCAGGGACTCGAGGCTGGCGAGCGCAGTATCTGCACAGGCCGCGGCAAAAGAGATTCGTTCGAGCTCGGCATCATCCTTGCATTCACGAACGACGCCGATGAATCCGTCCGCGCGATGCATTCGGGGCGTCACTCCACCTAGCGCCTCGATCTGAGCGAGGGTGAACTCTGTCGCGTCGAACACCACGCTTGAGTGACTGGCAACATAGCGAGCAATGACTTCGTTCATCTCACTTGCCGTCCGCACGACACGCACCTCGAGATCGCACTGTGCGCGTGTCAGTTGTTCGGTCGCCTGTTGTCCGTACCGACCGTCGACGCACAAGATTCCACCGGAGCGAGTCACGACAGCGAGCCCGGCCGATCCGGTGAATCCAGTGAGATATCGGATGTTGGTGAGCGAGCCGACGAGGACCGCGTCGTGTTGCAACTCAACAAGCCGATCCCGAACCACGCGGAGTCGACCGCCGACGACGATCGACGTAAAACGCGCCACGACTAGTGCTTCAGTAACGCGGCCATTGCAGAAACGGCAAGTGGATAGGTGTCACGACCGAATCCACTGATCGTTCCGTCTGCGACCGGGGCAATCACACTCGTGTGACGCCACGCCTCTCGCGCCTGAGGCTGTGAGAGATGCACTTCAATCACGAAGCCGTCGAACGCACTCAGTGCGTCGTGCAGACTCCAGGCGTAGTGCGTGAAAGCACCCGGATTGATGATGATTCCTTGCGCTGTTCCACGCGCCTTCTGGATTGCCTCAACAAGAGATGTGGCGTCGTTTGCCTGCACATGCTCAAGGGTGATTCCCTCACGCTTGGCGGTTTCTCTGGCAAGACCGAGATGGTCATCCAGCGTCATCGACCCATACACCTCAGGTTCGCGTTGACCCAAGAGGTTCAAATTCACACCGCTGAGCACGATCACCCGTGATGACGCCATGGATTCAGCGTACTTCCATGGCTTGGAGACACTTGAGCACAATTTGTTCCGGCACGTCGCGAACCATTTCGATCCCATTCGGGCCGTCCAACATAAAGGCGAGACCACCACTGGACTTCTTGTCGCGCTTCATCAGTTCGATGAGCTCGGAAGCCGAAAGCCCTGACGGCATCGCCACCTGAAGGCCGTACTCGTTCACGATGACCTCATCGTGGTAGGCCACTCGCGCATCATCGATCCGACCAAGTTCTCTGGCAACCAGTGCGGCAAATTTGAGCCCGATGGCCACTCCCTCGCCGTGGGCCAACGAAAAGTGTGTCGCGATTTCGAGCGCGTGACCCAGGGTGTGGCCGTAATTGAGCACGGCACGAAGCCCACCCTCACGTTCGTCTTGCGAAACGATGTCAGCCTTGATGCGCACACATCGTGCAATACGCGACGGGAGATCGAGTGCGAGGAGATCATCTCCCGTAAGGAAGTGGTACTTGGCCATCTCGCCATACCCGCAACGTCGCTCCCGCTCTGGAAGTGTTGCCAGCGTCGCGGTATCGCAGATCACGCCACTCGGCTGCCAGAACGCGCCGACCAGATTCTTTCCTTCAGGAATGTTGACGCCGGTCTTCCCGCCAATGGCAGCATCGACCATGCCAACGAGTGTCGTTGAGACATGCACGACCGCAATGCCGCGGTGCCACGATGCCGCTGCATAGCCCGCAACGTCTGTCACCATTCCGCCACCGACCCCCACGATCACATCCCCGCGCGTCATGGAGTGCGTTGCACACACGCGCATGATCTTTTCGATGCTGGAGAGTCTCTTGTGCTCCTCGCCATCGCCGATTTCGACGTTGGCAACGGACAATCCATGTTGCTCAAGGACTGTCTGCACGCTCACCGGAAGGTGTTGCTGGGTGACGACAACAGCTCGACGAGCACTAGTGGGAATGACCGAGCCGAGTTCGTTGATCGCGC
>JALRJT010000107.1 GCA_023254985.1 Ilumatobacteraceae bacterium
GAAAAGCCTGCCGGTCTCTACATCGACGGGGACCCGGATCCACTGTGGATCCACCACATGATCGTGGACCTCGAGATCGAGTACCCGACTCTGCGCATCGACAAAGCGCACGTGGAATATCACAGCCACCCCCACTTCGAGTGCACGAACATCGTTCCGCACTACGACAAGCTCGTCGGGCTGTCGATCGCGCGTGGTTTCAACGCCAAGGTCAAGGAGCTCTTTGCCGGACCACGAGGGTGCACGCACATCACCGCGCTGCTGACGGCGATGGCTCCCGTTGCCGTGCAGACCCAGTGGTCGATGCGGATGTACGAAGCCGCACAGGGGGTCGCGAGCGACGACATTCCCTTTGAATCAGAAGAACTTCGTCGGCGTCGATTCGACGGCACGATCAACACATGTCACGTGTGGGCTGAAGACGGGCGACTCGTGGATCTCGTGCGCAGTGGGACCGACATCGAGACACCCGTGGCCGTGAGCATTCGGTTGAAGGAACTCGGCCGCAGCGAGGACGACTGGCGCAAGATGCACGGATAACGAAAAGGGGCGGCCCCGAAGGACCGCCCCTTTTCGAATTTCGGTGTTCGTACTGGATTAGCCCCAGAGGCGGCTGCCGAGTTCCCAACCGATGTTGGTGCCCTCAGAAGCGGCAACTGCGAAGAAGAAGAGTGCACCACCGGCCATCGAGATGTTCTTGAAGAACGCGATGGTCTCCGTCTGCTTGGCCTGTGCATCGGTCTGGGCCCAGAAGTCGTGCATCTTGAGCGCCATGATGACGAGCAGCGCGGCGAGGACGACTGCACCGAGGTCTGCGTATACGCCGAGGATGACCGAAAGGCCACCGAGGGCGAGCAGGATGCCTGACAAAAGAATCGAGGCCTTCGGGGCCGGAACCTTCTTGAACTGTGCATAGCCAATCATGTGCTGGCTCTTGGTCAGGTGGTTGAGGCCCGACGAGATGAAGATGAGGCCGAACAGGATTCGACCGATGATCATGATGGTGTCCACTAATTGCTCCTTGAGTGATTGTCGGAGAGTTCTCCGACAGGGGTAGTTGCGAGCACAACAATACCCCAAAAATAGTTGCGAGCGCAACTATTACGATATGATGACGGCCGTGACACGGACAAAGTGGCTGAGCGCCTCCGAGATGAGAGCCTGGTTGGCCTACATCACCACGTCGTCAGACCTGCAGCGTGCCATCGAACGTGACCTCGAACCCTTCGGACTCGATGGTGGCGATTACCAGCTGCTCGCCATGCTGTCGGATGCGCCGGATCGGCGGATGAAGATGTGCGATCTTGCCGACACGCTTCGGCTCTCGCGGAGTGGTCTGACACGACGCATGGAAGGAGTCATGCGCAAGAAGCTCGTGGAGCGCGTGCAGAGCGAGAGTGACAAGCGTGTTGCGTACGCGGTGATGACGAAAAAGGGGATGAACCTCTTGACCAAGGTCGCCCCACATCACGTGGCGAGCGTGCGTGAAAAGATGATCGATCGACTGAGTGACGGAGAGATTCGTGCGCTCGCGACGGCGTTCGAAAAGATCGCCGCCGGTCTCAACGTCGACCACTGATACGCTCCAGCAATGCACATTCGCAAGTTCGTGACTACGTGTGAAGACGTCCTCGCCGAACACGGAATGCCGACCGGTCGGGTCGTGCGCAAGGCCGTGTCGAGCGCGGTGATCACCAATCCTTTCGCCGCCAAGGCCCAACGCGATCTCGCCGAGATCGAGGCGATGGGGGCGGAAATCTCTGGTCAGCTCGCTGAGCGCGCGCTTGCCGCACTGGGCGTGCGGGCAGACGAGGTGACTGCGTATGGCAAAGCCGCCATTGTCGGTCTCGACGGCGAGATCGAACACGCTGCAGCGCTCATCCACCCGCGCTTCGGAGCTCCCGTTCGCAAAGTCGTGATCAAGGGCGACGACATCATTCCCTCGACGAAGAAGGTCGCGGCCGCAGGCTCGTCGATCACCATCCCGATCACGAACAAGGACGACATCTGGTCTTTCGACGAGATGGATGCCATCGAAGTCAAGATCGATGACGCACCACACGCGAACGAGATCGTGGTCTGCGTAGCACTTGCAGTCGGTGGCCGACCCTTCGCACGCACGAATAAGCCCGGCTGATGTTTAAGGCGGTCATCCTGCTCACCGCCGCGGACGGCATGTCGCACGACGACTTCGTCGCGTGGTGGCTGAACGAGCACGCACCCCTCGCACGCCAATTGCCGAAGTTGCGCAAGGCGACGTTCAACGTCGTTGATTCGCCGGAGGCGGGTCAGCCGAACGGCGTGTCAGAACTGTGGTTCGACACCAAGGGTGACTTCGAGTCCGCATATGCCTCGGAGATTGGCAAGTCGGTTGTCGCAGACTCGATGGCGCACGTGTCGGGTCGCGTGCGGCTGTTCGTCGAGGAGAACTCGGTCCTGAACTAGCGACGCGCGAGCCACGCTGGTCGCGTGGCTTCGAAGCGGGTGATCTCGTCCGCCTTGGAGAGCGTGATGCCGATGTCGTCGAGACCCTTAATGAATCGCTCCTGGGTCTGGGCGTCCATGACGAAGCTCTCGGTGATGCCCGCAGCGGGAATCTCGACGGTCAGACGACTCATGTCGATCGTGATCTCAACCGTCGGATCGTTTTCGATGACGGCCCACAGCGCGCTCACGGTTGGTTCGGACAGCACCACTGGAACGAGTCCATTCTTCGTGCAGTTGTTGCGGAAGATGTCGCTGAAACTCGGTGCGATCACTGCGTCAAAGCCACCCTGCTGGAGGGCCCACACGGCGTGTTCGCGAGAGGATCCAACACCGAAGCTCGGTCCGGCGATCAAGATGCTGGCGCCCGCGTAGCGCTCGTCGTTCAGCACGAAGTTGCGGTCGTCGCGCCACGTGGAGAACAGTCCTTTTTCGAAACCGGTGCGCTCGACACGCTTCAGCCACTCTGCGGGAATGATCTGGTCGGTGTCGACGTCGCTGCGCTTGAGCGGCACGCCTCGGCCCGTGATGATGCTGACGGCCTTCACTTCAGATCCTTTGGAGTTGCGAAGTGGCCGGCGACCGCGGTTGCAGCAGCGACGGCGGGGGACACGAGGTGCGTACGTCCTCCACGACCCTGACGACCCTCGAAGTTGCGATTGCTCGTGCTCGCCGCGCGCTCACCAGGGGCGAGTTTGTCGGGGTTCATCGCGAGGCACATCGAGCATCCCGGCTCGCGCCAGTCAAGACCGGCGTCGATGAAGATGCGGTCGAGTCCCTCGGCGATTGCCTGGTTCTTCACTTGGTGTGAACCTGGAACGACCATCGCTCGCTTCACGCGTACCTTGCGACCCTTGACCACGGCTGCTGCGGCACGAAGATCTTCGATGCGGCTGTTGGTGCAGGAACCGATGAACACGGTGTCAACTTCGATGTCGCGCAGTGCGGTGCCCGCCGTGAGACCCATGTACTCGAGTGCTCTCGTCACGGTGTCGCGCGCGGTTGCGTCGGCGAAGTCATTCGGGTCGGGGATGCATCCGTCGATCGGAAGCACCTGCGCAGGATTCGTTCCCCAGGTGACGTGCGGGGTCAGCGTCGAGGCATCGATGAACACCTCGGTGTCGAACACGGCACCATCGTCGGTGCGCAAGGTGGACCAGTTGGCAACCGCAGCGTCCCAGTCAGCACCCTGTGGGGCGAACTCGCGACCTTTCAGGTAGTTGAAGGTCGTCTCGTCCGGTGCGATGAGGCCCGCCTTCGCGCCGGCTTCGATCGACATGTTGCACACCGTCATGCGAGCTTCCATCGAAAGTCCACGGATCGCCGATCCGCGGTATTCGATGACGTGGCCGATGCCAAGGCGCTGCAAGAACGTTTCAACGTGACCGGTTTCCCGGTGGTCGATGATACGGGACGGGTGCTCGG
>JALRJT010000110.1 GCA_023254985.1 Ilumatobacteraceae bacterium
CGCCACGTGCGATGACGAACGTTGGCAGGTTCGATCCAACGGCGAAGAGCAGCGACCCGAGAGCGCCGAGGAGGAGTCCCGCCATGATCAAGCGTTTGGCGTGTCCACGATCGCCGAGTGGTGCGACGAACATCTGCACTACTAGGCCGGAGAAGAATCCCATTCCCGCGATCGCGCCGAGCCCGATTGATGAGAATCCGTACGTGTCTTGTAGATCGCTCATCCCTGCAAAGATCAGGCTGTTCGACGTCGCGGTGCCGAACGAGCAGAACATGAGCAACGTCGCATCCGCGCGATGGTTGCGCTCCAGGTTCATTTAGCGGCGTCCAAGTTCGTCAAGTATCGCATCCGAGAACGTCGGCCAGCTCTCCATCGCCCATTCGTCGAATTCACGGTTCGCGAGGGAGAACGCGGCGACGTGTGCAACTGGATCGATCCACATGAACGAACCCGATCCGCCGAAGTGGCCGAACGTCGACGACGAATTGCGCGAACCGGTCCAGTGTGGCCGCTTGTGACCGCGTATTTCTGGGCCGAGTCCCCAGTTGCACGGAGAGAACTTGCCGATTCCCGGCACGACACCTTCGACGTCACCGAACTGATTCGTGGTTGCCTCGCGCGCGGTCGATGTATCGATGAGTCTGGGAGTGCGTAGCTCGTCAGCGAACTTGGCGAGATCCTCGATCGTGCAGTGAACGTCCTTGGCGGGAGAGCCGAGGAGGTCTGCACCGTCCATTTCAAGCGGGGCAAATACCGCTTCGGCAAGGTATTCGTCGAAGTCCATCTCGACGCGTTCGGCAACGTGCGCGCCGATCATGTCGTAACCGGTGTTGGAATAGATCCGCTTCTTGCCGGGTGAGACGATTGCTTCACGTGTGTCGAAGCCATATCCACCGGTGTGGGCGAGGAGGTGTCGAAGCGTGCAGCCGTCGGTTCCAACGGGATCATCGAGGGACACGGAACCATCCTCGACGGCGATCAGCGTCGCCCACGCAGTCATCACCTTGCTCACCGAGGCGATGCGGAACGTGCCGCGATCACCGGTCAGATGAATGGTGCCGTTGCGGTCGATTGCTCCCGCTGCAACCCGTTCAACGGGCCACGACGAGACGAGGTCGAAGGCCGCGAGGTCCGTGGATGCCACGGATCAATTCTTGCTGCGGATCAGTTCTGCGACGCGGAATGCGAGGTCGAGAGACTGGCGAGCATTCAAGCGTGGGTCACACACGGTCTCGTACCGCGTGTCGAGGTCGTCGTTCGACAATCCCTCTCCGCCTCCGAGGCACTCGGTGACGTTCTCGCCGGTGAGCTCGATGTGGATGCCGCCCGGCCAGGTGCCTTCGTTGCGATGTGCGCGCACGAAGCCCGTGATCTCGCTCACGATGTCTTCGAAGTGCCGTGTCTTGCGACCATTCGGCGCAGTGAACGTGTTGGCATGCATCGGGTCGCAGGCCCACACGACGGGATGGCCTGCGTCGCGCACGGCACGCAGGAGTGGTCGGAGTGCTTCCTCGACGTCGGAAGCGCCCATGCGAGTGATCAGCGTGAGGCGACCCGGGATGCGGGCAGGGTTGAGCGCTTCGCACAACTCGAGCACGTAGTCGACCGTCGTGGTCTTGCCGATCTTGCACCCGATCGGATTGCCGACGCCGCGCAGGAACTCGACGTGAGCGCCGTCCAGTTGGCGAGTGCGCTCGCCGATCCACAACATGTGTGCACTGCAGTCGTACCAGTCACCGGTGAGGGAGTCCTGACGCGTGAGTGCTTCTTCGTAACCGAGGATCAGTGCCTCGTGGCTCGTGTACACGTCGACCTGATGGAGCGCGGTATTGGTCTCGGTGTCGATACCGCACGCACGCATGAAGGCGAGCGCACGCTCGACTTCGGAGGCCACTTGCTCGTAACGCTGACCCTCGGCGCTCGAGGCGACGAACTCCTGGTTCCACGCATGCACGCGATTGAGATCTGCAAATCCACCCTTGGTGAAGGCGCGCACGAGGTTCAACGTGCTCGCAGCCTGGTGGTATGCCTGCACGAGTCGCTCGGGGTTCGGCACGCGTGACTCGAGATGCGGTGTCGGGTCGTTGACCATGTGGCCACGGAACACCGGAAGCTCGACACCACCGACGGTTTCTGTTGCATTCGAGCGTGGCTTGGCGAACTGGCCGGCGATGCGGCCCACCTTGACGACTGGAACCCCCATCGAATAGGTGAGCATGACGGCCATCTGCAGGATGACACGCAGCTTCTCGCGAATGTTCACCGCGGTGAACTCCTCGAAACTCTCGGCGCAGTCTCCTGCCTGGAGGAGGAATGCGTTGCCGCTCGCCACTTGGCCGAGCGCACTACGGAGCGAGCGAGCCTCGCCGGCGAACACGAGCGGTGGCAGCGCGGCGAT
>JALRJT010000194.1 GCA_023254985.1 Ilumatobacteraceae bacterium
CATCACGCTCCTCGATGGCGACATCGTGAGCGCCAAGGTCGAGGGGATCTTCGACGGCGAGGGAACGTTCGGCAATTACGTCGTCAATCGCGAACTGTTCACCGATACCTCGACGCCACTGTTCAACAACTACGTGTACATCGTGAAGAGCTCAACGGCCTCAGACGAGGATCTCAAGGCAGCAGTCTCCACGATCACCACCGACATCGGCATCGGCGCGCTCGAGTCGCGCGAGGAGTTCATCGATTCGCAAGCTGCCCAGGTGAACCAAATCCTCGGCCTTATCTATGGCTTGCTCACCCTCTCGATCTTCATCGCCGTCGTCGGCATCGTGATCACCCTCTTGCTGTCGGTCTTCGAACGCACCCGCGAGATCGGGTTATTGCGCGCGGTCGGCATGACCCGCTCGCAAGTTCGTACGACCGTGCGCTGGGAAAGCGTCATCACGTCGCTGTACGGCGCGGTCGTCGGCGTCATGCTCGGCATCGTGATGGGTGCGGTCCTCATCGGCGTCCTCGCCGACAGTGGGCTTGGTGCGTTCCGTTTGCCAGTGACCGGAACAGTCGTGATCTTGGTGTTGTCCTTCATCATCGGCGTGTTCGCCTCCATCTATCCGGCCCGCAAGGCAACGAAGGTGGACGTGATGCGGGCGATCGCCTCGTAGGAAATGACCAGCTCGCTCACACCTGCGATGCTCGACTTCGTTCGCGAGCGTCACCTGGCGACGTTGACCACGCTCCGAGCAGACGGCTCGCCACACGTCGTTCCCGTTGGTTTCAGTTATGACGAGAACGCACACGTCGTGCGAGTGATCACCTTCTTCCCCTCGCAGAAAGCGATCAACGCGCAACGAGGTTGTCGCGCTGCGGTGTCGCAGGTCGACGGTGGGCGATGGATCACCCTCGAAGGCGTCGCGCGACTCGTGACGATGGAGACGGAACCCGACGAAGTGCGACGTGCTGTCGAGGGTTACGCGGCGCGCTATCGCGAGCCGAAGGAACGAGAAAACAGAGTGGCGATCGTCATCGCCGTCGACAACGTGATGGGTCGGGTCGCCGACTAGTAGCCCGACACGCGGCGCTCGGCTTCGAGTTCTCGCTGCATCGGACCAGAGAGTGCATCACCGCGCGTAATGTCGCGCTCGATGTAGAGCGGGGTGAAGTTCGGTCGCATCATCGGTTCGTGCATCGTCTGACATCCTGGGCACCAATACAAGACGCGATGCGCCTCACCGTGGTGCGTGACCTTGATCGTGTCATGACAGCGGTGGCACGACTTGCCCTGTCGCCCATACACCGCGAGTCCACCGGGAACCTCAGGGGCTGTGACGCGGTCCGCGTGGTGCAGGTTCGCTTGCAGCAACTCGGCTGCGAGTTGCACGATCTCGCGGCACTCCGCACGCTTCAACGTGGCGATCGGTGCCCATGGTGAGAGTTCACACGACCATAAGATCTCGCATCGATACACGTTGCCGACGCCACACATCACACGCTGGTCGAGCAACACCTCGGCGACCGTCATATCCGGTTCGTCGTAATTCATCATGCGTTCGACGCACTCTTCGAGATCTGCATCGACCCTGCACAAATCTGGTCCGAGTCGACCAAGGATCGGATGACGACGTGGGTCGAAGTCGCGATAGGTCTCAACGACCGGCGCGCTGAAGCACACGGCAATCCAATCCTCGACGGCGAGCATGACGCGTGCGCGGTGTTCTGGCTTGCGCCAACGCTCGCCCACTCGATACAGGTGCCACGAACCAGTCATGCGCATGTGGGTGTGCAACACGATGCCGTCGTCCCAGATGATCTCGAGATGCTTTCCCCTACTGCGCACTTCTTCGATCGTTTGACCCACCTGTGGCCGCAATCCAACGAGGCGGGGCGCTTCGAAGTCGATCATCTTCTTGCCGAGCAGTGCGGTCCGCAAGGCCACTGCTGTGCGATAGATGGTGTCGCCTTCGGGCATGACTGAAGAATATTCACTCGCCCAATCGCGGTGCGGGATGGGAGTCGAAAAAGTTACGGAAGTCGACCGACGGATGCGAGTGCGAGTCGGATCAGTCGATCGTGACCGCTCGTCATTTCTTTTCGCATCTGCTCACTCGTCGCCTGCTCCGGTGTGAACCATCCGAGGTCGAGCGCCTGCTGTGTCGGATGACAATCCCCGGAGACGGGAACGACGAATGCGAGGCTGACCGCGTGGTGGCGCGGGTCATGAAACCCTGTAATTGATGGGTCCGGGAAGTATTCGACGACGGTGAACGGGGCGGGTTCGAGTGGGATTCGTGGGAGGGCGAGTGAACCGAGGTCCTTCTCGAGATGGCGCAGGAGTGCCTCGCGAATACGCTCCCCGAGGAGCACGCGACCCGACACGACGGTGCGACTGATCGAGCCATCCGGCGCCTGGCGAAGCAACATTCCGACATGGGTCACCTCGCCCATGTCGTTGACGCGCACGGGAACCGCATCGACATAGACGAGCGGAACCTGGCCGCGGACGGCGTTCAGGGTCTCGGTGTCCAACCAGTTCGTGCGTGTATCGATGCTGTCGGTCACGGGTCTCCTTAGGGGTCCTTATTCATTGTCTCAGAAATGGACGTCGCCGTGTGCGCATCTCGACGTCGGGTGCAAAGATGGCGAGGTGACCACATCCCCTCGTGACAAAAGCGCGCTCCTCCTCGGCCTCTTCGTGCTCGGTGCCGGAATCACCCACTTCGTGAATCCGACCTTCTTCGATGCCATCGTCCCGCCGTGGATGCCCTTCGGCGAGCGCTTCTGGACGATTGTCAGCGGAATCGCCGAAGTCGCGATCGGCATCGGTGTACTCCGCAGATCGTCGCGTCGGACGGCCGCGCTTTCCGCCTTCGTGCTGTTCGTCGCGGTGTACCCCGCGAACCTCTACATGGCCTGGGACTGGCGCGACAGACCGTTCACCGAACAGATGATCTCACTAGGTCGTCTGCCCTTCCAGTTCCTCTTCTTCGCCTGGGCGCTGTCAGTTGCTCGGGCGGCCGACGATGCTCAGCGCACCGGGGTGTAACGCGCAAGCGTGCCCTTGCGGCGCATCACGAACTGCCACAGCTGCAGCGACCGCGACCGGAACCCTGCGGCCGAACCGAGCAGATAGAACTTCCACATCCGGCGAAAGCGCTCGTCGTACTCAGGAATCTCGTTCCAGCGCGACTCGATGTTGGCGTGCCATGCCATCAGTGTGCGGTCGTAGTCGGGACCGAAGTTGTGCACGTCTTCGATCACCCAATCGGGTTCGCTCGCGCCAGCGAACTGCGCCATTGAAGGAAGCACGCCACCAGGGAAGATGTAGCGATCGAAGAACGGGTCGCTGTGTTGCTTGGACACCAAACCACCAATCAGGTGATGCAGCATCACGCCACCCGGCGCCAATCGCTCGTTACAGACGTCGAAGAACGCACGGAGATTCTTTGGTCCAACGTGTTCCATCATTCCCACGCTCACGATGCGGTCGAAGGTGCCCGTGACGTCGCGGTAGTCAATCTGGCGGATCTCGATCGGCAGATGTGCGGTGCGCTCTCGCGCGATCGACACTTGCTGTGGTGCGGGTGTGATGCCGACGCCGCTCACTCCGTAGGTCTCGGCTGCATACCGTAGGAAACCACCCCACCCACAACCGATGTCGAGCACCTTCATCCCCGGCTCAAGTCCAAGCTTGCGACAGATCAAATCGAGCTTGGCGATCTGAGCCTCATCAAGTGTCGACGCGTTTTGCCAATATGCGCACGAATACACCATGCGCGG
>JALRJT010000017.1 GCA_023254985.1 Ilumatobacteraceae bacterium
GAGCGAGGTTGCTTCCCGCGCACCGATGAATTCCTGATCCGAAGGCGACGTGCCGATTGTGCTCGCGGTCGAGGATCACTTCGTCGGGATTCTCGAATACTCGTGGGTCGCGATTCGCAGCCGGGAACGGCATGAGCACCCTGTCTCCTGCCTTCATCGGGCACCCGTTGTAGTCGACGTCGTGGTCGACGATGCGAGCCATCGTCACCGGTGCATAGACGCGCAGCAACTCTTCGACTGCCGTCGGCCAAAGGTCTGGATTGTCGCGTAGTTGCTTGCGATGCTCGGGGTGCTGGGCCATGTGCCAGAGCGTCGAACCAATCGCTGACCACGTGGTGTCGACACCCGCGACAAGCATCAAGTTGCATACGCCGAGCACGTACTCGATCGGAACCTTCTTGCCCTCGACTTCAGCGTTCATGAGCTCCGTGATGAGGTCGTTTTCGCGCGGATTCTCCTGACGATCCTTCACTTGGGCGACAAAGAAATTAATGATGTTCTGGCGTGCCCACTTGCGACGCTCCATGTCGGTCATGTTCTCGAGAGTGCCGCGCACCCACTCGGTGAACTCCTCTTCCATCTCGACCGGCACGCCGAGCATCGTGGCGATCACACGGACGGGAATGTGCTGTGCGTAGTCTCCTGCCGCATCGGCGACGCCCTTGTCGATAAACGCATCGATGAGCGAGTTGCATAGGTCTCGTGTGCCTTGCTCGTACTTGGCGACAGCTTGCGGTGCAAACACCGGAAGGATGAGTCGACGATGCCAATGGTGATCGGGCGGATCTGACGTGATTGGCGGTGCCGTAACAGCACCGTACGCGCCTTCGTTCTGACCGGGAGGCGGGGGAAGAACGAGAATTCCACGGGAGGTGAACGTCTCGTACTCTTGCGCAATTGCGACCACATCTTCATAGCGAGTCGGCATCCACGACCCACCCCATCGGTCGGTGTGTGCGACGGGGCACTTGGACTCGCGAATTTCGGAAAAACTCGGATACGGATCGCGAACAAAGTCTGGGTCAAAGATGTCGTAATCGGTGAGAAGGTCTTCAACCGGTTTGTGGTTGGTGTCCGCCATGGTGTTCCCCTACTCGTTAACGATGATTGCGCGCTCGGGGCAGTTACCTTCCGCCCGGCGAGCCTTGGCCTCGAGCTCAGTGGGGATGTCCCCGGTGATCAGCACAACTGCATTGCCGAGTTCGTCGCTTCCGAATATTTCTGGTGCGGCGATCGCACACATTTGATGGCCGTGACATGAACCTGCATCCACTGAAACCTTCATGGGAGCAACACTATCCCTGGTCTCAACTGGACTTCGGCTCGGGTCTAGAGGACTTCAAAGCCTGTGTGCATGCCCGCCGCATAGTGGCCAGGCAGGTTGCAGACGAGCTGATACTTCCCAGGCTCGAGCATCAACGTCAGGGACTCAGTCGTGCCCTGTGGGAATTCACCAATTTCGTCGATTACTTCAAGTCCTTCAGCGGGTTCAGGAAAGTGATCACCATCGAGCGGGATCTTGCCAACTTCGATATCTGTCTTGACGACGAGAAATTCGTGACCTATCGATCCTTCGTTGGCGATCGTAAAGTTCACCTCTCCTGCCATCGCAGACCCAGCGTCGACGGATACCGACCACTCAGCCACGAACCCTCGCACGGTGTTACTGGTTCCCCCGCCTGCGTCACTTGGGTCCGCACCACATGCGGCAAGCCCCACAACGAACAGACTTCCGACAATTCCACATACGTTTCGCGACATACCCATCTCGACCCCCATCGAATGATTGCCTTCTCGAGACTGTAGTCAGCCGCCAAAGAAACCCACGACACAGAAATACCTTCATGCAACTACCCTGATCGAGTGCCGAATTTCAGCGACATGCTTACGTTTGCAGTTGCATCGATTGCCCTCCTCGTCATCCCAGGTCCTGCGGTGATCTATGTCCTTAATCGCAGTGTCGCCGACGGTCGAAACACCGCCCTTGCGGGTGTTGCTGGGCTTGAAATTGGCAACTTCGTCCACGTCATCGCAGCCACGCTGGGGCTCTCGGCGATCATTGCCGCCTCAGCGACCGCGTTCTCCACGGTCAAGTGGGCCGGCGCGATCTACCTCGTCTTCGTCGGCCTGCGAACTCTTTTCACCAAGCCGATACCGCCTGATGCTCGGTCGACGTCAGCAACGTCTCGCAAGGCTTTCACCCAAGGCATCATCGTCAATACCTTGAACCCGAAAGTTGCGTTGTTCTTCTTGAGCTATCTGCCCCAATTCATC
>JALRJT010000035.1 GCA_023254985.1 Ilumatobacteraceae bacterium
TTGATGGTTCGAAGTACCGACTGCAAGTGGCTCGGGTCAGCAAACTCGAATTCGAATCTCATCTTGGCGACACGATCAGCCCCCGTGAACGTGTTACACGCGACGATGTTGACGTGCTCGTCGGAAAGCGCATTGGCGACATCGCGCAACAAGCGGGACCGATCGAGTGCAACCACTTCGACTGCGGCGGTATAGGTGGTCACGTGGTCTGAACCAACCCATTCGACTTCCACCATGCGACCAGTCAGTGTCGAGCGAGTTGATGCCGCTCTGGCGCAGTCGGCCCTGTGGACGTCCACCGAGCGACCATCTGCGAGGAATCCGACGATGTCGTCACCCGGAACCGGGGTGCAGCATTTCGCGAGATCGACGAACACGTCGTCCAATCCCTCGACTCGCACGCCACGACTTGTCGCGGACACCTCCCCGTGCTGCAGTCGCGGAACGACCGACAACTGTTCGGCAAGACCGCCGTCATTGATCGCACGCATGAGCCGGCCGGCAAGAGCACTCGCTTCGACGTGGCCTTCACCGATTGCTCGGTACAACGTCATTTCGTCCTGATAGTTCATCGACTCGATTTCTGCGGTGAACATGGCCGAACCAAGTACTCGCGCCACTGGTAGACCGAGTGCGCGCAGCTCCTCCACGAGGTCGTCACGACCAGATTCCACGAGATCTTCGTTACGTTCACGAGAGAACCACTGCTTGATCTTGCTCTTTGCCTTCGGCGACACGACGAAGTTGGCCCACTCCTCGGAAGGCCCAGGAGCCTCAGACGTCGCCGTCAGGATCTCGACGGTGTCACCAGCGTTCAGCTTCGTCTCGAGTGGCACGAGTCGACCGTTCACTCGCGCGCCGATGCACCCATGCCCAACTTCCGTGTGCACCGCATAGGCGAAGTCGACGGGAGTCGAGAGCACTGGCAACGAGATCACCTTGCCCTTCGGAGTGAAGACGAAGAGTTCGTCCTGCTCGAGATCAGTCTTCAGCGACTCCAGGAACTGGCGAGGATCAGAAACGTCGTCCTGCCAGTCGATGATCCGATTGAGCCAGTCGACGTCGCTCGAGGCGACACCGTCCTTGTATGACCAGTGCGAGGCCACTCCCCACTCGGCGCGCTCATGCATGTCGCGGGAACGAATCTGCACCTCGATCGCCTTGCCACCTGGACCGATGACCGTCGTGTGCAAGGACTGATACAGGTTGAACTTCGGCATTGCGATGTAGTCCTTGAACCGCCCCACCACCGGCTTCCAATGACCGTGGATCGCCCCAAGCGCTGCGTAGCAGTCCTTGACCGAATCGACGACGATGCGAATCGCCATCAGATCGAAGATCTCGTCGAAGTCGCGACCCTTGCTGACCATCTTTTCGTACAAACTCCACAGATGCTTGCCGCGAGCGGTCAACTCCGCCTTGATCGACAGATCATTCAGCCAGGCGCTGACCTGTCCGAGCGCCTTCGCCAGGTAAACGTCACGCTCAGGGGCACGCGTCGACACGAGATAGTCGATTTCTGCGTACCGCTTCGGATAGAGCGCCGCAAAGGACAGATCCTCGAGCTGCTGTTTCATCTCCTGCATACCGAGTCGATGCGCAAGTGGCGAATAGATGTCGAGTGTCTCCTGGGCGGTTCGTCGCTGCTTTTCCACGCTGGCTGACGCGATCGTGCGCATGTTGTGCAAACGATCAGCGAGTTTGATGATCAACACGCGCATATCGCGAGCCATCGCAACCAACATCTTGCGCATGGTTGCCGCTTGCTGGGCCTCTCGGGAATCGAACTGCAGTCGCTCAAGCTTTGTGAGACCATCGACGATGCTCGAGATCTCTGGACCGAAACGCGATTCGACGTCCGCGAGCGTGATCTCGGTGTCCTCAACCGCATCGTGCAACAACGCAGCGACGATCGAGACTTCATCGAGGCCGATGTCGGCGACGATCTTGGCGACCGCGAGTGGATGACTGATGTAGAGCTCGCCGCTCATCCGCGACTGATGCTGATGAGCCGCACGAGCCATTTCGTAGGCAGCCGAAATCTTGGAGGTTCCACCCTTCGGGTGACGACGCTTATAGGCGGTGATCAGCGGGACGAGTTCTTCGGTGACCGACGCCTGCTGGCGACGCCACGGCAGAACCCTGGATGTCGTGCTCATCTCGACGCCTCCATACACCAAGTGTACGACCGGACAGTCGCGCCGAATCGGCAGGTTCTAGCGGCGACGCTTCTTTCGCGGTCGCGGCGGATGAGTCAAAGTGGACGCAAACGTTGAGGCTTCTGAACGTGGCATTGCACGCTGCGCGGATGAGTCGGCCTCTCGTGATACCCCAGGCTCCGTGCGCTGGACACCAAACAACTTGAGCATGTCCTCACCGAGGCTCAATTGGCCAGCCTTCATTCGATACTTCTCCTCACGCTCCTTCAGTACTGCAAGGACCGGGGTTGCGATGTAGATCGACGAATATGCACCGAGAAGAAGACCGACGAGCAACGCCAAGGCGAAGTCCTGAAGGCTGACGACGCCGAGCACGCCGGCTCCGAGCACCAACAAAGACAACACCGGCAACACCGCAGCAAGTGAGGTGTTGAGCGAGCGCATCAGCACCTGATTCATCGAGACGTTCACCACGTCGCCATACGAGGCGCGCGAAGCCGACAACCGCTTGGCGTTGTCGTGCACCTTGTCGAACACGACGATGGTGTCATACAACGAGAATCCGAGGATCGTGAGAAACGCGATCACAGTTGCGGGTGTCACCGAGAACCCCGTCACCGAATACACACCGACGCTCAACAAGACGTCATGGGCCATCGCGAGAATTGCAGAGACGGCCATCTTCCACTCGAATCGGAACGAAATGAAAATCGATACCAGAATGAAGAAAACGATCAGTGCGCGAACGGCCTTCTCAGTGATGCTCCTACCCCATGACGAACTCACTGCCGACACACTGACGTCCTGGGATTCAACTCCAGCCTTTGATGCGAGCGAGTTCTGCACAGCTGTGCGCACTTCGGCTGGCTGGTCGCCCACCTGTGCCCGAATGCGACGACCATCGGTGCCACTCAATTCCTGGATCTTTGCCGTCGAGACCTCAAGTTTGTTGTCCTCCAGCACTTGAGTCACGTCCTCAATCGACAAGGTGGCAGCCGGAACCTCCCATGCAACACCACCCTTGAAGTCGATTCCCAAGTTCAGCCCACGCGAAAAGAGCGACACGACCGTGACGACGACGAGGAACAATGAAAACCCGAAACCGATCCATCGACGACCGATGAAATTGAACGTGGTCTCACCGCGATAAAGGCGACTGAACAAGTTCATTGTGCAACCTCCCCCGTCGCCACGCCCAGGACCTTCCGCCCTCGAAGGAGCCTGGTGCGCGAGAGCAACAACACGGCAGGTCGAGTGAAGTAATACGCAACGATGACGTCCGACAGAGTCGACAGTCCGAGGAAGAACGCGAATCCACGCACCGAACCGACGGTCAAGTACCACAACACGAGCGCACCGAGGAACGAGACTGCGTCAGCCGCAAGAATCGTGCGGAACGCAGCCTGGAAGCTGCGCTGAGCCGATCCACGCAACGACTTACCTGCATGGAGATCGTCCTTCAGACGCTCGAAGAACACCACATAGGAGTCCACAGTCACGCCAATCGACACGATGATGCCGGCAGCACCCGACAACGTGAGCGCGAGACCATTCGTGCGCGAGATGTAGGAAATCACGCTCCACAACAGTGCGCCAGAGACCACGAGGCCTCCCAGCACGACGATGGTGAGCAGTCGGTAATAGAAGAAGAAGAACAGGATGACGAGGAGCACACCGATGAGCCCCGAGATGAGCGCTGCGCGCAGGGAGTCCCCACCGAGCGTCGGCGACACGGTCTGCACGGTGGCGACTTCGAATCGCACCGGAACTGCACCGAACTCAAGGATCTTGGCGAGGTCGCGCGCTTCGGTTTCGGAGAAGTCACCGGTGATCTGCACGTTGCCGCCAGTGAACACCGCCTCTTGCACCACGGGCGCGGAAATCACCTTTCCGTCGAGCACGATTGCGATCTGACCGGTCGGACAGGTTGGTTCACGATTGAAACACTTGGTTGTCAGCGCGTTCCAGACGTCTTCCCCGAGCGCCCCCTTGCGCAATCCAACGGTGACGACCCAATTCCCTGTCGTGATGTCGGCCGATGCATCGTTGTTGAACACTTGTCCAGAGGCACCTGCCGGTCCAACGAGGAATACCGTGTCGCCATCGCCCTGAAGTACCGCATTGGCGGTCGGGTCGTTGGGATCATTCGACACAGCGATCTGTGGGACGGTCGTCGTCGTGGAATCACCAGCCACGGTCGTCGTTGTGGAGTCATCGATCGTCGTCGACGGAACGCTTCGGCGTGCATCGCCAGGTCCAGTAGGTTGAGCGTCTGGCGTCGAGTCAGGAACTGTCGTCGACCCCGCATCCACCACGGTGGTCGTCGTCGCGTCGGTATTGGTCGTTCCCACCTGAAGGACGGGGCGTAACAGCACCTCACCCTGTCGTCCGATGATGTCGAGGGCGCGTTGTTGATCGTCGACGCCAGGAAGATTGACGACGACGTTGTCACCTTGACGAGTGATCTCAGGCTCGGCAACTCCGAGCGAGTTCACCCTGCGCTCGATGATGTCAACGGCCTTCTCTAGAGCCGCAGCGGTGTACTCGCCCACTGGCTGCAAGGTGATCGACGCACCGCCCTGCAAGTCGAGCCCAAGTGACGGCTTGTTGCCGGCAACGATATTGCCGATGAGAGCTGCGGCGATGATGACGACCGTGGAGACGATCGTGATCGACAGCCGCTTAACCATGGAAGAGACGACTACTTCTTGGAGTCAGTCTGTGCATCAGCACTTGGCGTCGACACCTTCGAGGCGATCGCACTGCGTGCAACACGGATCTCGACTTCGTCAGCAACGTCGAGCCACACGAAGGTGTCGTTCACCTCGGAAACGAAGCCATAGATACCCGAGTTCAAGATGACCTCGTCACCTTCGGCAATGCTCTTCTGCAGTTCCTGGGCTTGCTTGGTGCGCTTGCGCTGCGGGCGGAGCAAAAGGAAGTACATGGCTCCGAAGATGGCGATCAATGGGAGCAACCCGAGGATTCCACCTCCACTCGACGTCGACGTGGATTGAGCGAGAAGTGCAATAGCGAACATGGCGACTCATGCTAGCGAGGGTCGGCGCGAGCCGGCTGGCTAGCCCCAGACCGCCAAGACTTCGTTGCGCAGGGCGTTGAAGCGACCGTCGACGATCGCCGAACGCATCTTGGACATCAATGCGATCGTCCATGCGACATTGTGCAGAGACACGAGGCGCGACGCCGTTGGCTCCCCGACTTGGAAAAGGTGTCGCAGATAGCCGCGGGAGTGACGGCGACAGACGCCACATTCACACGTTTGGTCGAGTGGCTCGTCGCTCAATGCGAACTCTGCCCGCTTCACGTTCACCTTCCCGGCTGTGGTCAACGCGGTGCCGTGACGACCCAACCTCGTTTGCAGCACACAATCGAATTGGTCGACCCCAAGACCGACAGCTTCGACCAACGACGCAGGGTCACCGACGCCCATCAAGTACCTCGGGCGATCCTTAGGAAGATGCTCGATCGCCGCGGCAAGTGCCGGCAACATCTCGGCTCGCGTCTCCCCGACTGACAGGCCACCGATTCCATAACCGTCGAAATTCAACTCGGCGGTTCGAAGTGCGCTCTCCCTGCGCATCGACTCACTCGTTCCACCTTGCACGATTCCAAATAGCGACTGATCCTCTCTGCGGTGTGACGTTCGCGCCCTGGCCGCCCACGCCGACGTGCGCTCGAGCGCCAATCGAACGACATCTGGGGGCGACGGCAACGGAGGACATACGTCGAGCACCATTTGAATGTCGGCGCCGAGCAACTCCTGTGTCGCCACGGCACCCTCGGGCGTGAATCGCTGCTGCGAACCGTCATAGGTACTCTTGAACGTCACGCCGTCATCATCGACTCGAGGATTCAACGAGAACACCTGGAAGCCGCCAGAGTCGGTGAGCGTGAGACCATCCCACGCAGCGAACTTTCCAAGACCGCCGAAGTGCGCAACCGTCTCCGCCCCCGGTCGCAGCATGAGGTGGTACGTATTCCCCAACACGATGCGGGCACCGACTTCTGCATAGTCCGCCGCACTCAGATATTTGATTGCTCCTCGAGTACCCACCGGCATGAAGCACGGTGTCTCGTAGATTCCGCGATGTGTAGTCGCTACGCCGGCTCTGGCATGACCATCGTGAGCAATGGTTTCATGACGTACGACGAACATCGCATCTACCGTAGTTGTGAGCGCGAGCTCAGGCGTGCCTGTCGAGCAGCATCGCGTCCCCGAAACTCAAGAAGCGATATCCACGTTCAATCGCCTCTACATAGATGTCCCGCCAGCGAGGTCCGACGAACGAAGAGATCATCAAGAGCAACGTCGTGCGAGGCATATGGAAGTTCGTCATCAATCGATCGACGACTTTCCACTCATAGCCGGGATAGATGAACAGATTGGTGTTTCCCTCGGACTCACCGGTCGTTGCCGCAGACTCCAGTGCTCGAGCAGCAGTCGTGCCGACTGCAATCACTGTTCCGCCCCTCTCACGAGTCGCAGCGCACATGTCCGTAACGGACTCAGGTACCCGATACCGCTCGGTGTGGATGACGTGGTCAATCGGATTTTCCACGGTTACCGGCTTGAATGTGTCGAGACCAACGACCAGTTCGACCTCCTCGATGCGGATGCCACGTCCGCGAATGGCTGCAAGCAGTTCGGGAGTGAAGTGCAGCCCAGCTGTCGGCGCTGCCGCCGAACGCTCATCGTGGGCGTACACGGTCTGATAACGGGTCGCGTCATTCAATCGTTGTGTGATGTACGGCGGAAGTGGCGCTTCACCGATTTCGCGCATCGTGGCATAGATGTCCGCAACTTCTGGCCGAACGATGAACGTGTCACCATCCGACGCTCTCCCGACCATGCTCACGATCACACGGCCCGTGTTGTCCTTCAACATCTCGTCTGGTCGAACCTTGCCACCCGGGCGAACGAGGGCTTCCCACGAACTCGAACCTGCTTGCTCGCGCAACATCAAGACTTCGACACGGCCACCGGTCTCTCGTTGCAGCTGAAGACGAGCATGCATCACTCGCGTGTGGTTCACGACAAGCACGTCTCCCGGGGTGAGTTGATCGACAATGTCATACACGTGGAGATGATTGATCGGCGACGATCCACGATCGACCAAAAGTCGGGCGTGGTCCCGAGGTTCGATCGGCTGTTGTGCGATCAGAAGTTCTGGGAGGTTGTAGTCGATGTCGTCGAGACGCACCGAGGCAGACTACGACGAAAACAGCTCAGGATTCTGTGCGGGTGGCTGGAGACCGAGATGTTCCCATGCACTCGCCATCGCCACGCGCCCACGCGGAGTGCGCGCGATCATTCCTTGTTGGATCAGGAAGGGCTCATAGACGTCTTCGATGGTCTCTGTCTGCTCACTCACAGAAATTGCAAGCGTGGACAGTCCAACAGGTCCGCCTCCGAATTGCGTGCACAGCGCGTTCAAGATTGCTCGGTCGATTTTGTCAAGACCCATGTCATCGACACCGAACACGCCCAATGCCTCGTGCGCGACGCTGTCGTCGATCGAGCCGTTCCCACGCATGTCGGCGAAGTCGCGCACGCGACGCAACAAGCGATTGGCGATACGAGGTGTACCTCGCGAACGACGTGAAATTTGCGCGGCACCCCTGGCGTCAATCGGCACCTGCAGGATGCGTGCCGCACGTACGACGATGTCCTCGAGTTCCTTCGGCTCGTAGTACTCGAGTCGAGCAACGAGGCCAAACCGATCGCGAAGTGGACCGGTGATCATGCCCGTGCGCGTCGTTGCTCCGATCAGGGTGAAACGTGGAAGCGTCAAGCGAATTGACGATGCAGCGGGTCCCTTACCCACGACGAGGTCGATCTGAAAGTCCTCCATCGCGGGATAGAGAATTTCCTCGACCGTAC
>JALRJT010000080.1 GCA_023254985.1 Ilumatobacteraceae bacterium
GCCGTCATTTCCGATGAACTGAACCACGCATCGATCATTGATGGCATCCGCCTCTGCAAGGCCAAGCGCTTCCGATACAAGAACCGCGACATGCCCGACCTCGAGGCACAACTCGTGGCAGCCAAGGGAGCTCACCGCACGCTCATCGTCACCGACGGCGTGTTCTCGATGGATGGCTCCTTCGCACCACTGAATGAAATTTGTGACCTCGCAGAGCAATACGGCGCGCTCGTCATGGTGGATGACTCACATGCGGTGGGGTTCATCGGTGAGACCGGTGCGGGAACGCCAGAGATGTTCGGTGTCCGTGATCGGGTCGACATCGTCTCCGGAACGTTGGGCAAGGCCCTCGGCGGCGCATCTGGCGGTTACATCAGCGCACACCAAGAGATCGTCGATCTCCTTCGTCAGCGTGCACGCCCTTATCTCTTCTCGAACTCCATTCCACCGACCGTGATCGCGGGCTCGTTGGTCGCACTCGACTTGGTCGCCAAGGGCATGAATGCTCGCACCAATCTGCGTTCAAACGCCAAATATTTCCGCGACAAGATGAGCGCGGCTGGCTTCACCCTGCTGCCTGGTGAGCACCCCATCGTTCCAGTGATGTTCGCCGACGAACATGAGGCCGTCCGCATGGCGAGCACGCTTCTCGAACTCGGCATCTACGTCGTGGCGTTCTCTTATCCAGTGGTGCCGATGGGAAAGGCACGTATCCGAGTCCAGATCTGTGCAAACCACACCACTTCCGATATCGACACCTGCGTTGCCGCATTCATTGCGGCTCGCGACAAGCGCTAAGAACTACTCGACGCGCATCCCGCTGATCGCTCGTGCGATCACCAGCTGCTGGATTTCGGAAGGTCCCTCGAAGATGGTGTGGATCTTGGCGTCGCGCTTTCGCGGAATCGTTGCTACTTATTCACTATCGACCGTCGCACGACGGAGATGGATCGACACGCGAGTATTCGGATTGTTTTCAATAGTCAATCGACCGAACTGGGCTGCAACGAGTCGCCGCGCGAGCGCGAGACCGCGGCCGCTGGTTTGTGGCGCGCCGTGGCCAGTATCGATGTTGCCGTCGTCGTGACGATCAACTAAGAAACTGGTCCCGTCGTCGGAGACCGTGACCGTCACGGTGTGATCGTCATGAGTGACGGCGACATTGATTGCCCCGTCGCCGTGGACGAGGGCGTTGTCGACGAGCACGTCGAGAGCGTGCCGCAACATGGTCAGATGCCCGATTGCTGCAGGGCTGTGGCGAGCGGGGTCCACTGTTACTGACCGACCCTTCGCGGCGGCCCGAGGTGCCCACGCGGCAGCAAGCCCAGCGAGCACCGGTGCGAGTTCGATCGCCACGGGACGATCGTTGGTTCGAGCAATGTCGAGCAGTTCGGCGATGGTCGTCTCGAGGCGATCGATGTCACCGAGCACTTCGCTGAGCGCCAATGCCGGGTCGGCTCGAGGATATGACAGCTCCGCCTCAAGCGTGGTGCGCATCGCCGTCAGCGGCGTACGCAGCTGATGCGAGGCGTCGGCGCTAAAGGACCGTTCGCGGGCGACCAGTTCGTCGAGTCGTGCGGCCGTTGCGGTGAGCGCCGAGGCGGTATCGGCGATCTCCGGTATCCGACTGACGGGGACTTGAACGGCGAAGTCGCCGGTTCCAAGCTGCACCGTGGCGTCGCGCAGTCGGCGGATCGGTCGCACGAGGCGGACGGCGAGAAGCCTGGCCATTCCGGCAGCGATCACGAGGACGCCAGCGCCCAGCGACACGATCCAGGCGGTTGCGCGGTTCCGGCGGGCGTCTATTGACGACGTCGACTGCGCGGTGCGTAGTGCACCCGTAACTCGTTCGTTGCTGACGACGGGAATCACGACTACGAGCTCTTCGCCGAGTTCGCCTTCAACAACCCGATTGCCGAGTGCCTCACGCGTGAGTGCGTCCGCGGGCATCGGCCCAGTGCCGACGACGAGGACTCCGAGAGAGTTGTACAGGGCGTAATCAATGTCACTACTCGTTGGCAATTCAATTGGGTCAGATTGAGTTGCGAAGTCGGCGGGGATGTTCCGTGCTGCGAGGATGGCACGCCTTTCAAGCCGCAACGCAGCTTGGTCGTCGACGAGGCGGGCGACCACGACGCCGAGCGGTACGGCGAACAACACGACCGCGACAGCGGTGACCGACAGGATCGTCGCCAGGATCCGGCGTCTCATCGAACCGACCCGGACTGGTCAATGGGCGACGACTCGAAGCGGAACCCGACGCCGCGGACGGTCGTGATCCGGCTCGCCGCGTCGGGCCGGTCGAGTTTGCGGCGAAGCGCCGCGATGTGGAAGTCGAGAGTCTTGGTAGACCCGAACCAGTGCTCGTCCCATACGTCAGTCATCAATTGGTCACGGGTGACAGTGTGCCCGGCGTCGCCAGCCAGGCGCGTCAGAAGGTCGAACTCCTTGGCTCTCAGAGCGACCTCACTTCCGTCGATGAACACACGACGGGCGTAGACATCAAGGACAAGATCACCAACCACTATGCGCTCCGAGGTGCTCGCGTGGTCGGACCGGCGAAGTTGTGCGCGGAGTCGGGCAAGGAGCTCGGCCAACTTGAATGGTTTCGTGATGTAGTCCACCGCGCCAGTGTCGAGACCAGTCACGATGTCGAGCTCGTCATCGCGCGCGGTGAGCATGATCACGTCAATGTCCGGATGGTTGCGGTTCAGTTGCCGACAGACCTCTAGGCCATCGACGTCGGGCAGGCCGAGGTCAAGCAAAATAATCTGTGGTTGCTCGGTAGCGGCCTCGGTCAACGCGGATGCGCCGGTGGTGACCCACACCGTGCGGTACCCGGCACCCTCGAGGGCTCGCGACAGGCTGATCCCGATTCGTTCGTCGTCCTCCACGACCAGGATCAGCTCCGCACTCACGACAGCAACGGTAAAGCACCTCACCCCGCCGTTGTGGCCGGCTCGCGAGTTCTGGCGAAGTTCTGGCAGAGCGCCAGCCGGTCACTGGCAGGTGAGTTCGTAGCGTCGGTGGTGTTGAGCAACGGCACAGGGCCGGGCTCACGAGCTCAAAGGAGGTCACCTATGGCGACGAGCCCCGCGATCGAAATGCAGGCCCTGGAACATCGCTACAACAGTGATCCCGTACTACGCAGTATCGACCTTACGATCGAGCACGGAGAGATCTTCGGGTTCCTCGGCCACAACGGTGCTGGCAAGACCACTGCGGTGAACATCCTCACCACACTGATCACCCCGACTGGCGGTAACGCCCGAGTGTGCGGGTTCGACGTGGTCCGCGAACGTGCCGAGGTGACACGCTGCATCGGTTACTTGCCGTCGGAGGTACGGATGTATCCGCACCTCACAGCAGTCGAGAACCTTGAGTTCTTCGCCCGGCTGTCCGGCGTCGAACAGCCCCGTAAAGCGGCACGCGACACCCTTGACTACCTCGAATGCGCCGACCTCGGTGACCTGCGGGTCGGGACGTTCTCAAGCGGCATGCGCCAACGAGTGGGGATCGCGCAAGCAATCCTGCACCAGCCCCGAGTGTTGTTCCTCGATGAACCGACCACCGGACTCGACCCAATGGGTGTTCGCCAGCTGCGCGAAACCATCTTGCGGCTGAACGCCGATCTGCAGATGACGGTGTTCATGAACACACACTTGTTGTCCGAAGTCGCCAAAGTGTGCACGACGATCGGGGTGCTCAGCCACGGCGAGTTGATCTACAAGGACTCGATCGAAGCGACCGTGGCCCGGTTCCCCGACGAGGCAACGCTCGAGGACATTTACGCCCGAGTCGACGCCGCAACTGTCGGTGATCTTCCGTGATCGGCGTCATCGCCCGCCAGCAACTTTTGGCATGTCGACGCCAGAATCTCGCGCCGGTCACCGTGGTCGTGCTCGGCGGATTCGCAGTGCTCGCTGGCATTCTCGGCTGGGCAAGCCATCACACCATCATTGGCATCTACGACGAATCGGTAAAACTCGTTACCGATCGCGGGCAGACCGCACCACCAAATCCGTTCCTGCTTAAGCCGACATTGTCGATGCTGTCGAACGAGATGATCTACATCACAGTGATAGGCGCGCTCGTTGCGATCGTCGTCGGACATCTCGCGATCGCCAGCGATGCCACCAACGGCATCGGACGTCTCGTGTTCAGCCGACCGATTCGCCGTCGCGACTACACGTTCGGCAAACTTGCCGCCACTGGCACAATTCTCGGTGCCGGGGTCGCTGTCAGCTACCTCGTCAGCGTCGCTGCGTTGACAGTCGTCGACCGGTTCCCCACGGGCGGCGACCTCGTCCGCCTTGCCGGGTTCTACCTGTTCGCTTGGCTGTATCTGATGTTGTTCGCTGTGATCGGCGCCGTGGCCTTGCTGCTGCTGCGCCGGCGATCACTCGGTCTGCTCGCTGCGATCGGCGTGTGGCTGACCCTCACCTTTGCGCTCCCGCAGTTCACCTCCGGGCTGCGGCCCTCCCAATCGCTGAACCCGATCGTCGACCCCGTCCCAATCAACCAGACCCTGTTCCGGATCACCTCCCACGTCCGGCCGTACTCGATAGCCGAGCAGTTCAAGGAAGCCGCCGGACGCATCCTTGCCACGGCAACACCCGAACCGGCTGCGGACACCTGGCTGAGAATCGCACCGATCGTCGTCGCGTTCGCACTGCTCGCCGCTCTCACGTGGAACTTGATCACCCGTCACGACTACTCACGGAGCAATCCCGAATGAACTCGACCTCGATCTCCCGAATCCGCACCCTCGCCGCCCACGAGTACCGCGCGGCGGTCCGCTCCCGCATCCTGCTCACCCTGCTCGGCATCCTCGCCGTCGCCACTATCGCCTCCGTCTATGTCGCCTCGGTCGCGCACCGCTCTCAAGTCGCCGACTACCGCGCCTACAAAGACGCCGCCAGCGCCAGCGGGCTCGACCGGATCGCGCCGTCGAATCTCGCACCGATGTCGCTGTTACGCGGTGCGTTCGAATACCTCCAGATCATCGGAGCCGTCATCGCCGTTTCTCTCGGCTATCTCACCGTGCAACGCGAGCGAACGAACCGAACACTCCCGCTACTGCGTTCCCGACCCGTCACGGCCGGCGAACAAGCAACCGGCGGCCTACTCGGTGCCGCGGCTCTACTCGCCACCATCGTCGCCATCACCGCCATTACTGGTGTCATCTGCATCGGGGTGATCGGCAATGACTGGGTCACGCCTAGCGAACTACTCCAACTTGCTCTCGCCTACCTCGTCTCCATCGTCTACATGACCGGGTTCTACGCGCTCGGGGTGTTCTGTTCTGTCCGCTCCCGCCACGCCGTGAATGGTCTGATCGCGGCACTTTGTGTACTCGTTCTCTTCGTACTAGTAACGCCGCAGATTGGCGACACCCTCGATGCAGACAACCAAATTCCCGGCGGTCTGTTCAAAGCCCTCGGAATGAATCGCGCTGACGAAACCACGATTCTCAACCACTTCAACGTTTACGAAACACTCCGCACCCGCATCGAGTGGATCTCGTTCTCCCAGCACTACCAACGCTTCGTGTTCGCCATGGCCGACGTCAAAGAGCGTTACCGCCCTCTCGGTCTCGGTGGCCTGATGACCAAGGTCTGGACCGACCTCGCCTGGGTCTTCGCTGCCCCTGCCGCGCTCATCGCTCTCCAGCGCCGAGCGGTTCGGACTCAACCCACAATGCAAGAAGGAGCTACCTCATGAACACCACACACACCCACCGCTACCGCATCGCGATAGCTGCCGTCAGCATCGCCGGTGCCCTGCTGCTCGCTTCGTGCAGTGGATCCAGCTCGACCAACGCGAGCCCTCCGGCCAGTGCTGCACCCGGTGACAACCCTGCCGCGGGTTCGAGCGCCGTCCTCCCCGTCACCGCCAATCCGATTAGCAACAATGCGATTGGCGACGGTCTCCATATTGTCAGCATCCTCGTCGAGAACAACGTCGACCCCGGCACCGGCAAAGCCGTGTCGGACCATCTCGAGATCGCTCTCTCGAACAGCAGCGGGGCCACCCTGTCTGGAGTCGAGATCTACTACACATTTGCTGACCCCACAACTGGAGTCATCGAGAACTACTACGCGGCGCTTCCTGCCGACTTCACCATTGCCGCCGGCGGCACCCGCTCCGCTCACTTCGACAGCACCGGCGCCACTGACCACTTCCCAGTCAACAAGTTCAGCCTCTACTACACCGACTCGAATGCCCTCGACGTCACCGTCGTTGCCAGTGCCCAAGGCGTGAAAGTTCAGACCGCCAAGATCACCAAGGATGCGGGCGGCGCTGAAACGGCGGATTAACAGTTTGTGACAAGCTGTCACAAAATCGGGTCCAGACAGGGGTATCCGTGTCACAAACAGTCTGAGGCGTGTGGGTGGCGTTGCGCAACCTTCTCCAAGTCCAGAATGCCAATTAGCCAGTATTTACAGGGCTTTTTCACTCCACACGCAGGCCGGAGATGGCGCGAGCAATCACCAACTGCTGGATCTCTGAGGTGCCCTCGAAGATGGTGTGAATCTTGGAATCACGTTGCATGTGCTCCACGTGGTACTCGTGCGTGTAGCCATAGCCACCAGGATTTGAAAAGCTTCGATGTTCGTGATGACGCCTTGAAGGCGATGGTCTGATTCGCGATGAACGACCGGCCGATCGTCACCCCCGGTTGTACCAGCAAGCCGGTTCTCGCTAGACGCTTCTCCTACGCCGAATCGGCCAATGATCGATCGGCGAGCGACCCCGTGTCGATGATCGCT
>JALRJT010000112.1 GCA_023254985.1 Ilumatobacteraceae bacterium
GCGTGAAACGACCCTTGCAAGTTCGATCAGTTGCGATCGTCCGAATCCGTAGCCATTTCCCTTCACCACGGGCAGCACTTCGACGAGCTCCGAGACGACGCTACGTACGTGGGTGTTCCAAGCACCGGACTCGACCGTGAGTCGCAAGGTCATGCAGTTTTACGGTATCTGGCGCGCTTCAATAGCCAGCGAACGATTTCGATCAACGCCGTAATACTGAACGCGGTGACGAAAGCGATGATGAATGCGGTCGTGTGATTTTCTTCGAAGGATTTTCCACCGATGAAGCCGAGTAGGGCCGCATAGTTACCCCAAATGACCGCCGCTATCACCGACCACCCGACGAACCATCGCCGCGGTTGGCGCGTGACACCGCACGACAAGGTCAGCGCAGTGCGTCCGCCCGGGATGAAACGTGCGGTGATGAGCAGTAGTCCTCCTCGCTCGTGCACCTGCTCGACGATCTTTGCCATGCGTGCCGCGCCCTTCTCGGTGCGGGTCTGTCGACGAATCACCCAGTCGCTTGCCTCACGACCTAAGAGGTAGCTCATGTTGTCGCCGATGAATGCACCACTCGAGGCGACCAGGATGACGAGTGGTATCCACAGATTGCCGAGTCCGGCACTGACGCCGCCGATGATGACCAAGGTTTCACTCGGAACGATCGGCAGTACCGAGTCGAGCACTGCAATGACGAAGATGATGACGTAGAACCAGGGTCCTGACGAGAAGTCCTTCAGCCAGTCGAAAGCCTGAGTAACGAACTCGAGCATTACCGCACGCTACAGCGACGGTCGATTTCCTAGAGCGACGGTTCGGTCTTCGAGCGGAGACGTCGGATGTTGGGCAGGTGCTTGATGATCACGAATCCAACCACGCCGAGGACGACGTACAACTCCCAGGGCCGAGCGTCGTCGATGAGCATGCCAACGGGCGTTGCGATGGTGATGGCGAGCGACGCAACCGATGCCTTGCGTGTGATCTTGCTGATGACGAACCACGACACGAACAACACCGCACTCACTTCCGGAAACAGAACGAAGAGTGCGCCACCGCCCGATGCAACTCCCTTGCCACCGCGAAACTTTCGCCAGACGGGGGCAACGTGTCCGACGATTGCTCCGCACATGGCGGCATACGCAAGTGGCCCTCGTTGCTCACCACTCACCGCCCAGGCAATACCGACTGCAATCGCGGCCTTCGCCATGTCCATGAGGAAGACGGCCATCCCCGCCTTCCAGCCGAGTTCACGAATGACGTTCGATGCCCCGGGATTTCCCGACCCCACCTTGGTGATGTCCTTGCCGAATCGCTTGGCGACCAGTTCCGCACTCGGAAATGTGCCGAGAAGGTATGCCGCAACCACAACGACGACATCAGATAGGTCCATGGCTGCTCCCGAGGCGAGTGTAGTTGTTGCCGTCGTTTCGAAGGTGTTGCGGGAGGCGAACTAGCGGCACGCTGGATCGTTCGGTGGAAACACTCCAAGACGCTCCTGCACGGGGAGCGGTGGCAACGTGGTGTCGGTGGTCGCCACCTCGTCGTTACCGTCCGTGCGGGAGAGTAGGCCAGTCAGCACCTGTACGACGGGTGCGATGCTGATGGCTGCGCTGCGCAGTGATGGTGCACCGGCGGCATCGCCTTCGGTATCCAGGTCCTCAGACGGTCCAGACGGACTTGGTGAGCCGCGAAATATCGCGAAGATGGCCTGCATCGATTCCGTGTCGATCACCGGGATGAGCACGGACTCTCCACCGATTCGCCGCATCGACCATTCCACCGTGTACGAACTGACGCCGCTGGTGTCCAGGTTGCGCATCGCCTGGGCCAGGCTGAGGAGGTCACGCGGAGTGAGACGATCATCCGTACTCACACGGGTGAGCGCCACGTTCAGCAGCGCCTTTGCGGTGGCT
>JALRJT010000156.1 GCA_023254985.1 Ilumatobacteraceae bacterium
CAGAACTCTTGGACTGGTTTGCTGCGCGCCGCAACGATGACGTCACGTGGGACGCCGAATCGACTCATCGCTTAATTGACGTTCTCCGCAACGGCAATGCACGGTCGTGGCGATTCCTCGACACCATCGGGTTCATCCAACGCGCACTTCCAGAACTTGCCGACGCCATGGCAGCGCGCGCAAGTGACTCGACTGAGCTCGACCCGACCCATGCGTTGCACTTCCCGACCGTGGAGTCGATCAGTTCCTCAACTCACGTCCGCGATTCGGACAGCGATGAGCTCATACTCGCTGCCTTCGCCAAAGACATTGCCGACTCCGGAGCCGACGGGACGGGCGCACTTCGTCGCCTGGCCGTCGGACTGAACGAGATGTCCCATATTGCGCGGATTATCGATGGTTCGACGATGCTTCGATCGGTGGTGACCACCGAGCCAATGAAGATCGACCAACGCCTGATCAACCAGCTCGCCAACCATCTCCACAGCCCACGCGTCGTGGAACAGTGCAGACATCTGTCCGCGGCACGTGGCGATTTCAATGATCGCCAGTACGGTGCTTTGATCGAAATCGTTGCCGAGATCCAGGAAGTCCTCTCCCATCCCGACCTCATGCAAAGCGAGACCAACACCGTGCTCGAATCTCGACTGACAGCCGCCAAGGCACTGACGACCGACACCGCCCTCGTGCTACGTATCAGTAACGCGCCCGCGAGTTACGCCCTGAACCACTCCCCGGAAGAGATCTTCCGTCACGCCCAACTCGTGGAGCCATGCCCGAGGGCAGGCCAAGTTCGTGTCGCAGTACTCGAAGGTACGGAGACTGACTCGTGGATCATCAACGTCGCGACGCGTGACCGCACAGCTCTGCTTGCCAGAGTTACTCGAGTCCTCTCCGATTGCAACCTCGAAGTGATGTCTGCAGACATCGCAACGTGGGAAGACGGAGCCGTGCTGGATGTGTTCACGGTCAAGTCCAACACCCGTCCTTCTGAAGGCGACCTCACCTCGCGCATCGAAGGTGCCCTCGTCTGGCGTTCGGTGAGCCCGAGTGACGAACCGTTGAACCTCGCTGCAACATGCGACAACGATGCACACCCATGGCACTCCATCCTGCGAATGACTGGCCCCGATCGCCACGGCCTCTTGCGCGACATCACCGCGATCCTGTCCAAACTCAACGTCTCCATTCATCTCGCACGGATCTCCACCGATGCAACGACGGTTCGCAACGAGTTTGAGGTTTCTGACCGCCACGGGCGGAAGCTCGCAGACGACCAGATCGCTGCAGTCGTCAAGGCTCTTCGCTGACTCAGCGAGTGGCGTAGAGTCGATTCCGTGACCACCGTTGAATCCGCACCACCATCAACCGAGCGTTGGACCAACCAGTGGAAGGAACTCTACGAAGAGGTCATCAACACCGGTCTGTGCACTGGTTGTGCGGGCTGTGTCGTCTCCTGCCCGCATGAGGTGATCGGTTACCAACACGAAGAGGGTCACTACAAGCCGTTCCATCTCGAGACCGAACTCGGCCACGACAACTGCGTGCACGGCGAGAAGGGCTGCACCAGTTGCACGCGAGCATGCCCACGCTTTCGCACCTGGGAACAAGATGCCGACATGCACCTGTTCGGCAAGACTCGCAATGATGACGCGATGTATGGCCAGTACCGTCAACTCCTGCTCTGCCGTGCTGCGGACGCCGAGACACATGACAAGGGCCAGGACGGTGGCTTCGTCGGGGCGATGCTCATCTGGTTGCTCCAACACGACTACATCGATGCCGCACTCACGAGCTTCCTCGAAGGTGACGGCTCATCGTGGAAGGCAAAGCCAGGTCTGGCCCGCAACCGCGAGGAAGTACTCGCCTCCTCAGGTAGCCGCTACACGTATTCGGCGAACACCCTCGCGCTCAAAGAAGCCCAAGAAGCAGGGCTCAATCGGCTCGCTCTCGTCGGAATGAGTTGCCAATCGTCTGTGCTTCCCGTGATGTGGAAGCGCAAGGTCGGCAAGACCGGCAAACCGTTCCTGTTCAACATCGGCTTGCTCTGCTCAAAGACCTTCGATGATGCGATCTTCGAGGAACTCTTCCTGGCCAAGTACGGCCTGCGCAAAGAAGAAATGGTGAAGATGAACATCAAGGGCGTCTTCCAGATCTGGATGAAGGACGGCTCGTATCACGAGATCGACTTGAAAGAATGCCACAAGTGGACCCGTGAGGGTTGCAAGATGTGCCCAGACTTCGCCGCCGAACATGCCGACATCTCCACGGGCGGAATCGGCGAGGACAATGCATGGACGCTGTGTGTCGTGCGCACCGAACTCGGCGAGGAAGTGATGAACCGCATGATCGCTGACGGCACCGTCGTGGCCCGCCCAGCCGAGACAGATGCGACCGCGATGAAGTTGCTTCGCACGCTCAGCATCGTTAGTCGTCGCCGTTGGCCAGAATTTGCCGATCGCTCACCGTCAGTCGGTGTTCCGCCACCGAAGAAGAAGGCGGACGGCACCGCACCTGCCGCGCATTAACCCTTAACGTGACAGGCGCACTGCCTTCGCAAACACCGAGTCGAGCATCTTTTCCGTCAGCTTTCCGGTGAACGTGTTCTGTTGACTCGGGTGATAACTACACACGATCGTCACGGTCTTCGTCTTTACCACCGCCCCGTGAGCGAACTTCGGCCGTGGAGAAATCTCGAGGAGATCGCAGACTGACTGCAGCGCGATGGCTCCCAAGCACACGACTACGCGAACTCCCTGCAAGGCTTCGAGTTCGCGTGCAAGATATGGCGCGCACCGCTTCTTTTCGATCGGAGTCGGCTTGTTTTGCGGCGGTGCACACCGCACGGCAACCGTGACCCAGGCACCCTTCAGCTGCAGTCCGTCGCCTCGCGCATGTGACTGTGGTTGATTCGCAAGCCCCGCCTTGTGCATCGAGCGAAACAGCCACTCTCCGCTACGGTCTCCGGTAAAGACACGACCCGTCCTGTTGGCACCGTGCGCACCAGGTGCGAGACCGACGACCAGGATGCGTGCGAGAGGATCACCGAATCCGGCAATCGGTTTGCCCCAGTAGTCGTCGTCAACGTACGCGGCCCGTTTGTCCTTGGCGACCTTGGTGCACCACTTGATCAACCGCGGACACTTTGCGCAGTCGTGGATGTCACGTTCAAGCTGGATCAGTGATGAATGAACCGAGCGCTTGGATGGAGAAGCCACTGCACCGCACGATAGTTTGATCTGCACACATGGCTCGCGAATCAGCGCCCACCCTCGTTCTCTTGGTTCGCCACGGTCGAACACCCACCACCGGCAAGGTCCTTCCTGGTCGTGCGCCGGGTCTCCACCTCGCCGAATCGGGTCAGTCGGAAGCCAAGCGTGCCGCCGAGCGCATCTCCGAGATCGGCCGCGTGGCAGCCATCTACGCATCCCCCCTCGAGCGTGCGCGAGAGACGGCAGCGCCAATCGCCAAAGCACTCAAGCAGACGACACGCATCCACAAGGGTCTGCTTGAATGCGACTTCGGCGATTGGACCGGTGCCGCATTGCAGCGCCTGATGAAGAAGCCGGAATGGGCAACGGTGCAGAAAGCACCGAGCACGTTCCGCTTCCCAAACGGCGAGAGCTTCCTCGAGATGCAGACACGCATGGTGTCCGCACTCGACGACATCCGATCGCGCCACCCAGGAAAGGTCGTCGTCTGCGTCTCGCATGCCGACCCGATCAAAGCTGCAGTCGCACATGCGATGGGAACTCACATCGATCTCTTCCAGCGCATCGTGATCAGCACCTGTTCGATCACTGCAATCCAATATTCGGCGGCTGGTCCGGTCGTCCTTGGTGTCAACCTCACTGGCGGGTCACTGAAGGAACTTCGCCCTTCGTGAGCACGTACTTCGAATCCGATGACGTGGATGCCTTCACGACCGCTGCGATTGGTGAGCCCGGGAGCCGCACGTTCTACCTGCAGATTCGCAGTCAAGGTCGACACATCACCATGAAGTGCGAGAAGCAGCAGGTTGCGGCACTCTCGCAATACATCCGACAACTTCTTGCCGATGCGCCGGACGTGAGAGAACGGCCACTCGACGATGCAATGCAAATGAGCACGCCGAGCGATGTCGAGTTCGTCGTCGGCACGGTAGGCATCGCCTATGACCCGCGCAGCGACCAGATGGTCATCCAGATCGACGAGATGCGCGACGATGAGGCCTTCACCGAGGGCGAAGACGACGAGGTCGGTCGAGTACGCATCTACATCTCCCGGGGTCAGGCCGCGGCATTCTGCGAACACGCCGACGACGTAGTGGCCGCCGGGCGACCAGCGTGCATCTTCTGTGGTCGACCCAAGAACGTCGATGGTCACGCGTGCCCTCGAATGAACTGACCGACATCGAACTACTCCTTCGAGGGGAGTTGACCGTCATCGGTCGCATGCCCCACAGCAGTAACGCGACCCTCCTGTGCTCGATCACCCACGAGGAACGACTTGAACGGGTCATCTACAAGCCGATGAAGGGTGAGCGTCCGCTTTGGGACTTCGATCCGGGCCTCCATCGCCGCGAAGTCGCCGCATACCGCCTCTCTGAAGCAATGGGTCTCGACATCGTTCCTCCGACGGTCCTGCGGGATGGGCCGTTTGGTGAGGGTTCAGTCCAACTATTCGTCGAACACGACCCGAACCTTCACTACTTCACCATTCTCGAGTCCCGCCCAGACCTGCACGACCCTCTACGAGCGATGTGCGCCTTCGACATCGTCGCCAACAACACCGATCGCAAGGCGGGGCACGTCATCGTCGATTCCAACGACCACGTGTGGGGAATCGACCACGGAGTCTGTTTCAGTGCAGAGTTCAAGCTGCGAACCGTGATTTGGGAATTTGCCACTGAACCACTGCCGGAGTCCGTCGCAAGTGCTGTCACTCGCATCGCCGACGACGTTCCGCTCGATGTGGCGTCGCTGTTGACCGACGAGGAAGTCGCTGCGATGATCGAACGAGCATCGTGGTTGCGAGACGGTATGCACTTCCCTGTCGATCAGTCGGGTTCGCGCTACCCGTGGCCGCTGATATGAGCGACTCGTTCCGTCATCTCATCGACGTCGGCGACATCGATGGTCTGGTGCGGACGATTGACGATCTCACCTCCGATCGGGATTGGGAGTCGCTCTACGACCTTCGTCTCGCGGCGAAAGCTGCCGCATCGTCAGGTCGCCAGGTGTGGCCAGCGGCGACACTCGCCGAATATCGCCTCGCGCTCCGCGCGCCGGCAGAACTCGCCGCTCGCGTGCTCGACGATGCCGGTCGTTTCACGATCGGACCACTGACAGAGGTCATCGCACAGGACCACTCTTTCGCCGAACTTGAACCACATCTCTCCGCCGGTCCGACCCAGGCCTATGTTGCGCACGAACGGGCGATTCGCGGCGAAGTAATCGATGCCGACATCTTTCCTGCACTCGACATTCCGGCGCGGTGCGCAGCATGGGAACCCACGTATTTGCTCCCCGTCTATCGCGATTCACACGTCGAGGTCCCGACTCCGGACATGCCGCACGATTTCCTGACGTGTGGACCATCCAACGCCGAGACTCACGACGACCCGGAGGTCTCCGAAGCATTTCGCCTCCTCATCGAGCCCTGGACGATTGCAGAGTCAATCGACTGGGGCGTGAAAACGTGGAACGTGCATCCACAACGTGCAATCAATGCGGCTCGAATCGCGCCGATGACGAGCACCGAAGCTCTGACGTGGCTCACGTGGATCGGCGCAAGCGGTGGACCGACAGGTCGACGACGTGGCAATGCGGCTGGTCGCTTCAGCACATGGTGGTTGCTCGCGGCGCTGACTGACTCACTCGCGACGTGGCCACCGAACGAATCGGGCTCATTCGACACCCTCGAGTGGTTCTGGTGGGACGATGGTCACGTACGCCAGGGTTGGTCCATCGGCATTGCAGTACACGACCATCGAAGTGGACGCTCGTGGTCCTTCGACACCCAGGACCGATCGGTCTCCTAGACCTACGATACGAACGTGTCCGAATCTTCCCCGACGTCACGACTGTTCGCCGAGCAACTCGACCAGGCCGATCCACTCGCCTCGTTTCGTGACGAGT
>JALRJT010000013.1 GCA_023254985.1 Ilumatobacteraceae bacterium
GACTCCCGCGACTGTGTCTGCCGTGCGGTGTAAGACGTCGAGGATTTCCTCGTTCGGGCTCGCCGCGTCGATCGTCACGATGCTCAGCGCTCGTCGCGCACGAATGGCGTGCCGAGTGCTTTTGGCGCGCCGAGGAGGTTGCGGCTACCCGGTCTACTGAGCGCAATGAGTGCGATCAGTGTCGCGAGATACGGGAGCATTTGCATGAAGGCCGACGGGATGATCGTGATCTGCTCGGCCTGGAGCGTGAACGGCAACTGCAACGTGAAGCCGAAGAGCACCGCGCCGAAGATCAGGCGATTCGGGCGCCAGCCAGCGAACACGACGAGTGCGAGTGCGATCCAGCCGAGACCGTTTGTCGTTGCAGCCTGGTGCCACGCCGCACTCTGGGCGAGCATCAACCAACTGCCACCGAGACCGACGAGGAGTCCGCCGAAGATCGTGTAGCGCAAACGGATAGCTGCCACGGACAAACCTTGAGCGTCCACGGTTGCGGGATCATCTCCGGTGGCGCGCAACTCGAGACCTGGGCGGGTGCGGAACAGATACAGCGAGGCGACGACGGCGAGTAGCAGCGAGCCATACGTGATGATGTCCTGACCGAAGACGACGGGACCGATGAGCGGGATGTCAGAAAGCGGACCGAAACTGAGCGGCTTGATGACCGTGACGATCGGCTTGCCCTCCGCGGGCTTGCCGAGGAAATTCGCAAGACCCGTGCCGAAGATGACGAGCGCGAGACCGGCAACGATCTGATTTGCCCTGAACACGACCGAGAGCACCGCGTGGATGGAAGCCATGATCGCCCCGGCGAGTGACCCGACGATGAGACCGACCCAAATGCTGCCCGATGCATCTGCGGCGAGGAACGAACTGATGGCGCCAGTCAGAAGGATGCCCTCGATGCCGAGGTTGAGCACGCCAGAGCGCTCGGTGAAGAGCGCGCCGAGTGCGGCCAGGATCAGCGTGGTCGCGATCGCGATCGAGTCGGCGAAGGTCAACAGCCAGATGTTTGAGTTCACGATGTCACCACCTGGATGCGCACGAGGCGGATGCGATAGCGACGGAAGGCTTCACCACCGAGTGCAAAGAGCAGGATTGCTCCCTGCAACATGACGCCGATATGGATCGGGGTGTCGGTGGAGATCTGCAACTTCTCCCCGCCCACGCGCAGACCCGAGAACAAAATCGCGCTGACCACGATGGCCGCGAGGTTGTTGCGTGCGAGCGCTGCTATGACGATTCCCGCGTACCCATAACCGAGATTCACGATGCTTGGCTCGATCTTGCCGTACGGTCCGACGATGAGGAGCGCACCGCCGAGACCGGCAAGCGCGCCCGAGATCAACATCACTGACATCGTGGTGCGCTTGGCGTTGATTCCTGCGTAGTGCGCGGCCTTCGGAGAGTCGGCAATGACGTTGATGCGATAACCAAACTCGGTGCGCTTGATCATCCAGTACAGCACGATGGCAATGACGATCGACAGCAGGATCGTCGGATACAGGCGCGTGTCGCCAAAGGGCGACAACTTCGCGGACGCCGCCACGAGTCGACCCTGCGGGAACGAGGTGTTCGGATTGCGGAAGAAGCTCCCCGGCGTATAGATGACATAGTCGATCAGGCTCGAGGCGACATACGTCAACAGAAGCGTCGAGACGATCTCGCTCGTGCCGAGGCGCGAGCGCACGAAGGCCGGCACGAAGATCCATGCGGCACCTCCGAGCGCACCAAAGATCAACACGAGTGGCACCATGATGAGCGACGGGAGGTGGTCGCCGAGAGTGATGCCGGCCCATGCTCCGCCGATCAACCCGAGATACAGCTGGCCTTCACCACCGATGTTGTAGACGTTCATCTGGAACGCAAACGCGGCGGCAATGCCGGTGCAGATGAGCACGGTCGACAACGCGAGCGTGTCGGTGAGCCCACGCGAAGAAGCGAAGCTGTCGCTCACCATATTTGAGTAGGTATCCCACGGCGAATACCCCGTGGTGAGCAAGAAGATGGCACCGAAGAACAGCGCTGCGAGGACGCTCACGAGCGGAACTAGAGCCGACAGGCGCTTGGGTGCCTCACCACGCTGTTCGAAGACGATGCGAACGGGCAGGCGCATGTTCAGTTCGCTCCCCCGAGCACACCGGCCATTGCCGCGCCAACCGTTGACAGGTTCGCAGTCTCGCCAGGAGTCTCGTGCACGACCGCACCACGGTAGAGCACGAGGATGCGGTCCGCGAGGGACATCACCTCGTCCAGGTCCTCAGAGATGAGCAGGATCGCCTGACCCGCACTGCGCGCATCATTCAACAGTCGACGAACCGTCTCGATCGCTCCAACGTCGAGACCGCGCGTCGGCGAACACACCACGAGCAATTTGGTTGCCGTTCGACCGCCGGAGAGTTCGCGAGCGAGCAACACCTTTTGGGCATTTCCACCCGACAACTTGCGTGCCAGGTGATCCGGACCATTCGCCTTGATCTCGAACTGTTCGATCAGCCTTGACGCTTCGGGGCGCACGCCGACGCGATCGACGAGCACCTCGCGATCGCGCGTGAGGAGCAGGTTGTCGAGGATCGACATGGACGGCACGAGACCCATCCCGAGTCGGTCCTCAGGAACGTAAGCGAGACCGAGCTCGCGTGCGTGGATCGGACCACGGTGCGCGGTGATCGCTCCCGCGATCATGATCGAGCCACTCGTTGGGGCGATCAACCCTGCAATCGTGTCGGCGAGCTCGCGCTGGCCGTTACCGGCCACACCGGCAATACCGACCATCTCTCCTGCGTGCACATTGAAGGAGATGTCGGAGAGCACCTCGACCTCGTTCAACTTGAGCGACAGGTTGCGGATCTGCAGCACCTCGTGGCCGATCGGGTGTGTGGCGCGTTGTGGATTCAATTCGATGTCACGACCGACCATCAGTCGCGCGAGCTCACGCGTGTCGGCTGTGCCCTTGCCCTCGACGTGGCCGGTCACGCGACCGTTGCGCAACACCGTCACGCGATCGGAGATGGCGACGACCTCCCCGAGCTTGTGGCTGATGAACACGATCGACTTGCCCGCCTTGGTCATTGCGTGCACGTTGTCGAACAGCTTGTCGACCTCGTCGGGCACGAGGACTGCGGTCGGTTCGTCGAGGAGCAGGATCTCTGCCCCCTGGTAGAGCGCCTTGACGATCTCGACGCGCTGGCGCTGACCGACGGAGAGGTCCCCGACGGTTGCAGTCGGATCGATCGGCAGCCCGTACGACTCAGCCACTGCAGCGACCTTGTCGTTGATGTCCTTGCGATTCAGTCTGAAGTCGAGATCGCGACTTCCCAAGATGACGTTTTCCGACACGGTGAACCGATCGACGAGTCGGAAGTGTTGGTGCACCATCGCGATGCCGTGCTGCAAGCCGGCGCGTGGTGACGGAAGGTGCAATGGTTTTCCGTTGCGCAACAAGTGTCCGGAGTCGGGTTGATAGAGGCCGCACAGCATTGCGGCGAGCGTGCTCTTGTATCAGTGTGACTTTGGTTTCTAATGCGTTTACTTTTTGGATCAAATTAAATTCTGAGTCGATATCGACAAGTAACAGTTGT
>JALRJT010000195.1 GCA_023254985.1 Ilumatobacteraceae bacterium
ATGGAACCAACGCTACCCAACCTCGGTGCGGTCCAACCAGTTGACTCGATGACCACCCGGACGACGACGGATAGTGTGAGTCCCATGGCGACACCATCAATCGACTGGGACGCTCTGCGCGCGGCCGCACGCGAAGCCCAATCCCACGCGTACGTCCCATATTCAAACTTTCGTGTTGGAGCAGCCGCCCTCGTTGATGATGGACGAATCATTGCGGGATGCAACGTGGAAAACGCGTCCTACGGCATGACGTTGTGCGCAGAGTGCGCAATGATCGGCGCACTTCACATGGGCGGTGGCGGACGACTGATTGCCGTCGTCTGTTTTGGCAACGACAATGCCGTCACACCATGTGGTCGATGCCGCCAGTTGCTGTGGGAGCACGGAGGACCCAACCTGCTCCTTGAAGTGAACGGCGAGCCACGACCGATGAGCGAGATGCTCCCCGTTGCCTTCCCTGAACACTCAGTCTTTGAGAACTAGCGATGTCAACGACCACTGACGTCCTCAGCGCCACACAAGTTGGGCAATTCCGCGAGCAGGGCTTCCTCGTTCTTCCGAATTTTGCGACTCCGGAGTCGTGCCTTGAGCTCCGTGCACGAGCAATGAAGCTTGCCGAAGACAACGTGCCGAGTCCGGCCGAAGCGACGATCTTCACCGCGGATTCAGAAGCACGGCACGCGGCTGATCGATACTTCCTCGAAAGTGGCGACAAGATTCGTTGCTTCTTCGAAAAGGACGCCTTCGATTCGAAGGGCGTCTTGAAAGCCGACGCTCACCTCAGCCTCAACAAACTCGGCCATGCGATGCATGACCTCGACCCGGTTTTCGGCGAATTCAGCCGCACACCCAAATTGGCAGCGGTCGCCCGACAAGTCGGCTTGGCAGACCCGAAGTTGTTGCAGTCGATGTACATCTTCAAGCAAGCTCGGATTGGTGGTGAAGTGAATTGCCACACCGACCACACCTTCCTCTGGACTGAACCTCAAACGGTCATCGGATTCTGGTTCGCCATCGATGATGCGACGACCGAGAATGGCTGCATGTGGGCGCTCCCTGGCGGTCACCGCATTCCGGTGAAGTCGCGCTCGCGGCTCAATGACGATCGCTCAGCAACCGTCACCGATGTCTTTGATCCGACTCCCTACCCCACGGATGGACTCGTTCCCCTCGAAGCGCCGCGAGGCACGCTCGTGGTCTTGCACGGAACGCTTCCGCATCTCTCTGGACCGAACACCAGTGACAAGCCACGCCACGCCTACACGATTCATGCGATTGACGGGACGGCGAAATATCCCGCAGATAACTGGTTGCAACGTCCGCATCTCGCGATGCGCGGATTCAACTAACTCGTCTTACTTGACGAGTAATTCGGCAATCTGCAGCGCATTCAACGCAGCGCCCTTGCGCAGGTTGTCGTTGGAGACGAACAAGGCAAGACCGCGATTGCCATCAACTGACTGGTCTTGGCGAATGCGTCCGACATAACTCGGATCTTGTCCCGCGGCGAGGAGAGGCGTCGGGATGTCTTCTACCATCACGCCAGGTGCCTTCGCGAGGAGCTCGTACGCACGCTGTGGAGTGATCGACTTCGTGAACTCAGCATTGATGCTCAGCGAGTGGCCCGTGAACACCGGGACTCGAACGCACGTGCCCGACACCTTGAGGTCGGGAATGTGCAAGATCTTTCTGCTCTCGTTGCGAAGCTTCTGCTCTTCGTCGGTCTCGAGCGACCCGTCTTCGACGAGTGATCCGGCGAGTGGGAGGACATTGAACGCAATCGTCCGTGCGAACTTCGCCGGTTCTGGAAAAGACACTGCCCGACCGTCATACGTGAGCGCACTCGCTGTCGAAGCTCCGGCCTTTGCCTGAACATCGAGCTCGGAGACTCCCGAAACACCACCGCCACTCACGGCCTGATACGTGCTCGCGACGAGACGGATGAGCCCTGCCTCGTCG
>JALRJT010000087.1 GCA_023254985.1 Ilumatobacteraceae bacterium
CTGATGGACGGGGGTTCGATTCCCCCCAGCTCCACTTATTGCAATGCTCGAGCAACAGCTCCTGCAAGAAATGTCAGTCGTCGTCGATAGGCGGCTGGCGTGGGCTGATCCTGCTTGAGACCAACTGTTGACAGCGTGAGAATCTCCAGAGCACGGTCTTGTGATTGCTGATCGGATTTTGTCGCCTTGAGATGGTCCCGTAGACCCTTTTGCGCACGCTTCACTGCCGCCGTGGCTGCCTCGGCGGCGAACGCATGTCGCGCCTCAAGGAGTTCATCTCCATATTGAGTTGCCGCAAGTGCCGCGTATCCATCGCCAGAAATGCGTTGGAGATATCCATCAAGTTGGGCCGCAAGCGACACCGGCTGCGCAAGCGCCGCTAGGGCCGCGTCAGTCGCTTCTTCCAACAACAACACATAGGCGGCGGCAAAGAGATCTGCTCGATCGGTGAAGTATTGGTAGAGGGCTGGTCGGGAAATGCCCGCTGCATCTGCGATGTTTGCCATTGATGTCTTCCTATATCCGCGCTTTGCAAACAATGGGATCGACGCCCGCAAGATCTCCTCAATCCGTTGATCTCGGGAAGAGTTGGTTACTGCCACCTCCCCATCTTGACATTTTTGAGTCAACATGTCAGGATGACCATACCTGACATTTTATTCCAAAAATGTCAGATCTACACGAGAGGAAAGATATGTCCAAGAATCGATCAATTGAGGGCCGCACGGTGTGCATCACCGGCGCATCCAGTGGATTCGGCCGAGCAATTTCCGAGCATCTCGGGTCGCTTGGCGCCAACGTGTTCATGATGGGACGAACCGGCGAACCGATGGAGGAATCCGCGGCAAAGATTCGCAGCGCTGGTGGCAAGGCTGATGTCGCCGTGTTCGACCTCAAGAATCTCGATTTACTCACCGAGTGGGTCACATCTTCAGCCAATGCGACGGGACGTCTTGACGTGATGGTGAATAATGCCGGTTTTGGCGATGTCGGGACCACGATTGCCGACGGTGACCCTGCGATGTGGCGAGCGATGCTTGAGATCAATGTGCTGGCACTTGCGGTGGGATGCCAGGCTGCGATTCGAGCCATGCGTGCCACGAAATCGCAGGGCAACATCATCAACATTTCATCCGTTGGTGCAACGCGGCGTGACAGCGGTGTCTACGGCGCCACAAAGCACGCCGTGAACTGCATCAACTCCACCCTGCGCAAAGAACTCGAGGGCGACTCAATTCGCACCACGTCAATCATGCCTGGAGTCTTTGCAACGAACTTTGTTCGCCACATCGATGGGAAGATGGTCGAGGGGGTCGCAGCAATGGCCGGAATCGAAAAGGTCGCCTTCGACGATCAACGTCGATTGCCGCAGGGGCAGTTAGATCAGATCCAGCAGGCGATGCCGGACTCCTTTGGCGACGTCGCATACGTTGCTCACGCGGTTGAATATGTCATCACCCAACCGATCGAAATCAATATCGAGGAGCTGATCGTTCGTCCGCCGAAGGGCATGTAACAACGCGTAGCACCTCGCGCTGCTTGGGCCATGACGTCTCTGAGTGCAGTCCACTAGAGACAAATAATTGTGGCTACGACGCTGCTCCAGCTTGGTCGTTGCTTCGTAGGAACAAGCCTGCAAGCAACGCCGAACAGATCGACGCTGTCAAGATTGCGAGCTTTGCGTTGGCAAGATCCGTCTCGTTTGGCAATGCGAGTTTGGCGATAAAGATCGCGACGGTGAAGCCGATCCCCGCGGCTGACCCAACTCCGATGACATGCCGTGTGGAAGATCCCTCTGGCATGTCAGAGATTCCCGAGCGAACAGCTGCCTGTGTCGCAAGCAGAACGCCGAGTGGCTTTCCGACAAGGAGACCGAAGAAGACTCCCCACGTGATTGGCGACGAAACCGCGTCCTGAATGCCGTCGGTCGACAGTCGAATTCCACTATTGGCAAGAGCAAACACCGGAACGATGAAGAAACTGGTCCACGGATGGAGAATGTGCTGGAGCCACTCGACAGTGGAGACTGAAGCGCCATGCGGCGAAGCTGCGGAGGAGTGTGTGGAAACGTGCTCGGTCTGCTCTGCGTCAATGTACTCGACCTGATGATGTGGGGTTGTTGGCGCAAGGAGTCCCATCAACACACCAGCAAGTGTTGGGTGAATTCCCCCATTGAACAAACCGAGCCACACCACCCCACCGAGGATCACATAGAGGGTCACTGACCTCGCGCTGAGAAACTTCACAATCAACACCAGCGCAACGCCGACGATCGACGCGGCGAGCCATCCGAAGGTGACACCAGTTGAATACACCGTTGCGATGACGAGAATCGCCCCAATGTCATCAACGATCGCGAGACCCAAGAGGAATGCTCTCAGCGATGAAGGGACGCGTCCTCGAGCAACCGACAAGACACCAACCGCGAGGGCGATGTCAGTCGCCATGGGAATCGCCCACCCGCGCAAGTTCGTCGATCCGGCAATCGCGAGGTACACGAGTGCTGGCACCAGCATCCCGCCAAGCGCTGCAATGCCAGGCAACATCGCAGACCGACGATCTGAAAGGTGACCATCTGTGAGCTCTCTCTTGATTTCGAGACCGACGACGAAGAAGAAAATGGTCATCAATCCGTCGTTCACCCAATATCGCAAGTCGAGGTCCAGTCCGTACCCGGCGAAGGAAAAGGCGAATCGTGACTTCCACAGGCTGTCGTACGATTCCGACCAGGGCGAGTTGACCCAGACGAGAGCCGTCACCGCGCTCGCTGCGAGGAGGACCGCCCCCGCGGATTCGGTGCGAAGAAAGTCGCGCAGTGGCGACAGAAAGCGAACAGGGTCAACTACCGATGAGGTGCGCGTCGATTTCACTGGAAGCTCCGTTTTCCGCCGACCAGTCTTCCCGGCACACCTCGATTGTCGAGTCGTCAGCCTAGGCGACGATGACTCGACCGTGTCGTCACGAGATAACCACATTCCACGCTTGTCGAGTAGAGAAACCCTCCACCGAACACCGTGCGCTAAACATGATCATCGCACCGTTTTGGTGATCACCCCATGACTCCACTCGAACCTCGACTCGGATTGCGCGAGAACGCAGCACAGTTCACTCTGCTCGTCGCGGTGAATGCCCTCGTCGGCGGCATGATCGGCCAAGAGCGCACGATCCTTCCGCTGATCGCCGAAGATGACTTCGGCTTGAGCGGTTTCACCATCACGCTCACGTTCATTGTCGCGTTCGGTCTCGTGAAGGCCGCGACGAACTTCTTCGCGGGCACGCTCGGTGATCGCTATGGACGCAAGCCTGTATTGATCGCCGGCTGGCTGATCGGTCTTCCCATTCCCCTCCTCATCATCTGGGCACCGTCGTGGGGCTGGATCGTGTTCGCCAACGTGCTCCTCGGCATCAATCAAGGTCTCACGTGGTCAACGACAGTGATCATGAAGATCGACCTCGTCGGCCCCTCGCGTCGCGGACTGGCGATGGGACTCAACGAAGCTGCTGGTTACGGAGCCGTTGCCATCACGGCGCTCGTCACTGGCGCGATCGCCGATCGATACGGACTGCGACCGGAACCGTTCTTCCTCGGACTCTCGTTAGCCGCCCTCGGTCTCGGGCTGTCGACGATCTTCGTGCGCGAGACACGTCACTTCGTCGACATCGAACGCCGAACGTCACCACCGACGACGTCACTATCCACACTCGAGATCTTCACCCGCACGTCGTGGTCTGATCGCAACCTGTCGTCATGCTCGCAAGCCGGTCTGGTCAACAATCTGAATGATGGTCTCGCGTGGGGACTCTTTCCCCTCCTCTTTACAGCCGCGGGACTTTCGATCGGGCGTATCGGCATTCTCGCTGCGCTGTACCCCGCTGCGTGGGGACTCTGTCAACTTGTCACCGGACCGCTGTCGGATCGAGTAGGTCGCAAACCACTGATTGCTGGAGGGATGTTGCTGCAGGCCGTCGCGTTGTCGTGGATTGCCGTCGGTGGCGACTTTGCATGGTGGGTCGTCGGCGCCATCGTGCTCGGCGTCGGCACCGCGATGGTCTATCCCACCTTGCTCGCTGCGATCGGCGACGTCGCCGATCCGTCGTGGCGCGCTCGTTCGGTCGGTGTGTATCGGCTTTGGCGTGACAGTGGATTCGCCGTCGGTGCGCTGCTCGCCGGTCTGCTTGCCGATCTCGTGTCAATCACCGCCGCAACACACGTCGTTGCTGCGCTCACCGCACTCTCGGGAGTCGTCGTGATCATACGCATGACAGAGACACACCGTCGCTGAGGTCGTACACCCCGTACGCTTGCGGGAAATGAAGTTCGCCCCCATCTCCGATCGACTGTCCGGGCTCGGTGCAGCCAAATGGGCAATCCATGTCGAGGCGTTGCGTCGTCAACAGCTCGGTCAACCCGTGGTGATGTTGTCGATCGGCGAACCCGACTTGCCCCCACCCGCGAGCGTGCTCGACCGCGCAGTCGACTCGATGCGCTCGGGTCGCACGCGATACGCGGCGGGTCAGGGAGAGCAAGCAGCACTCGAGGCGATCGCGGCACATCTCACGCGACGCTCTGGCGCGACGGTGTCGACAGAAGAAGTGCTCTACACCGCGGGAACACAGAACGGGCTGTGCACCTGCCTGATGACGCTCGTTCAGCCCGGAGACGAAGTCCTCGTCCCCGATCCCTACTACGCAACCTATGAAGGACTCGTCGCTGCGAGCGGCGCCACGTTCGTCGCCGTTCCGACGAGACCAGAGGACAGGTTCCATGTGACTGCTGAGGCGATCGAACGAACGATCACCCCGAACAGCCAAGTGCTCTTGTTGAACACCCCGAGCAACCCGACTGGTGCGGTGCTGTCACGTGAGGAGATCGACGCGATCGGCGAGGTGTGCATCGCGCACGATCTGTGGATCGTGGCCGACGAGGTATATGCCGACATGACGTACGACGCACCGTTCTCTTCGCCGTTCGATCGACCGCAACTTCGCGAACGCACGCTTGCCGTGTCGTCGATTTCCAAGTCGCATGCACTCCCCGGCTTCCGCGCTGGCTGGGTCGCCGCACCCGCACACGTCATCGAGCGGCTCGTCCTCGTTGCGGAAGCGATGCTGTTCGGCTCGCAACCGTTCATCGAAGACGCCCTCGTCGTGGCACTCTCGACACGACATCCCGAAGTCGATCGGTTGCGCGCGGCATTTCGCGAACGCGCCGTCGTGCTCGTCGAGGAACTCGGTGATGCGCCACACTCACGTGCCCGCATGCCGGAAGGTGGAATGTTCGTGATGGTCGACGTGCGCTCGACGGGGCTTTCCGGCGAGCAGTTCGCCTGGCGTCTCCTCGAAGAGCACGGCGTCGGTGTGATGCCTGGCGAGAGCTTCGGTTCGGGTGGTGCGGGTCACGTGCGTATCGCCCTCACGGTCGATGCGCCCGTCCTGCGAGATGCATGCACGAAGATTCGTACGCTCGCCGAGCAGTGCGCGGCTGGAAGCTGAGGCGACGATGCGCGTCGGCGAAGCACTGATCGACCTACTCGCCACCCACTACGGAGTGGATGTCGCCTTCGGGATTCCTGGCGTGCACAACATCGAGTTGTATCGCGGTCTCGAGCGCAGTCGCGTGCGCGCGATCTCGCCGCGCCACGAACAAGGTGCGGGATTCATGGCAGACGGCTGGTCGGTCGTAACCGGACGCCCCGGCGTGTGCGTCTTGATCAGCGGACCAGGCGTCACCAACGCCCTCACCCCAATCGCCCAGGCGTATCACGACTCGCGACCGATGCTCGTACTTGCTTCCACCACACCGACCGATGCGCTCGGCGCACAGATTGGACCACTGCACGACCTCCCCGACCAGGGCGCACTTGTGCGCAGCGTGTGCGCGTTCAGCGAGACGGTGACCGAACCAAAGGAACTTCCTGCGCTGATTGAACGCGCGTGGAACGTATTCAATTCATCGCGACCGCGACCGGTGCATCTTGCGATCCCCATGGATGTCCTTGAGTTGGACTGCGACCCCTTCACGCGTGTTACCACCCCGACTGAAGTTCCAACCCCATCGGCAGACGACCTCGCACGTGCAGCGACGATCCTGAACGAGTCACGATCGTTGGTGATCATTGCAGGAGGCGGAGCCAAGGATGCGAGCGACGAACTCACAGCGCTCGCCGAAGCGCTCGACGCACCGGTTGTCCTCACCGGCAACGCCAAGGGTGTCGTGCCTTCTCGACACCCACTGTGCGCAGAAAACACTCTCGTCTTCGGTCGCGTGCAGCGCGAAATTGAAGCTGCTGATGCGGTCCTCGTCGTGGGATCGGAACTGTCAGACACCGACCTTTACAACAATGGACGGGCACTTGCCTTCACTGGATCCGTCGTGCGGATCGACATCGACGAGGCACAGATCTCTCGGCGCGTGACGCCAAGCGTCGCACTCGTCGGCGAGGCGCGAGCAACGCTCGAACAGCTTCGCGCACACGTTCTCCCGGGCACAACGCGCCACGGTTCGGACCGTGCTCGAACTTGGCGCGAGCACTCACGCAACAAGACGTCGAAGGAGTTCGCTCCATGGTTGGCTGCGATCGAGGAGGCGCTCCCCGATGACGCGATCGTTGCGCTCGATTCGACCCAGCTCGGCTACTCCGCACATTGGTGGCTGCCGGCGAACCACTCACGCTCATGGCTTGCGCCCTACGGGTTCGGCACGCTCGGCTGCGCATTACCGATGGCGATCGGTGCGAGCGTCGCCGCACCTCATCGACCGGTGCTCGCGATTGCCGGCGACGGCGGCTGGTTGTTCACGGTGGCAGAGATGGCGTCTGCAGTCGATCTGGGTGCCAACGTCACGATGATCCTGTGGGACAACCGTGGCTACCAGCAGATTCGCCAATCCTTCGACGACGTGGATGCGCCGCGCATGGGCGTCGACGTATCGTCACACGATCCGCTCACCATCGCCAAAGGATTCGGATGGTCGGCAATTGACATCACCACTCCGAACGAACTTCAGTCCCATCTGGCCATGGCCTTGCGAAGCGGTCGACAACTTTTACGAGTTTGCGTCGAAAAGCTCTAGCGATTACCTAGTACTACGCTATGAACGTGAGTCGCGTCAGAGGCGTTGAACACGACAAGTCGATCGTGACCGTCTCGTTTGAATCAGTGACTCGGCGATTCCACGCGTTATGGCTACGAGACAATTCACTCGACTCAACAAGCCGCAACGCCACGAACGGCCAACGTCTCATTACGATCAACGACATCGCCGAGGACACCACTGTTCGCCGCTGCGAAGTCCTGGCTGATGGCTCCGGAATTCGAGTCGCCTTCGAACCGTGTGGCACAATCACCGAATTCAGTGCGGAATGGCTGATTCGGCATAGTTACGACGTTGAGCACCACGACAAACTTGGCTGGATTTCCTCCACTTACACGCTCTGGAATTCGACGATGTCCAGGAAGCAACTTCCTACGGTTTCCTGGCTGCGAATGGAGCAATCCAAGTCAGATCTCCGTGATTGGCTACATGGCGTTGTCACGTACGGAGTTGGGATCGTCACCGATATGCCGACCACCCCAGGGTTCCTCTGTGAGATGGCACGACGATTTGGATTCGTGCGGGAGACCAATTACGGGGAATACTTCGATGTTCGTGCTGAAATCACACCGACGAATCTGGCGTACACGAATCTTGGCCTCCAAGCTCACACCGACAACCCCTATCGCGACCCCGTGCCGACGATGCAGATTCTCGCGTGCCTAGAGAACACGGTCGAAGGCGGAGATTCCTCGGTAATCGATGGGTTTGCTCTCGCCCAACGACTTCGCAATGAACATCGTGAGGATTTCGAACTACTCACCAAATATCCGGTTCGCTTCTCATATGAAGGAAGCGCGGACGTTTCCCTCCATGCCAAGCGACCGATCATCGAGTGTGGTCCGGACGGCGAACTCCTTGCCGTTCGATTCAACAATCGATCGACTGCACCAATCGTTGACGTTCCGTTTGACTCCATGACTGCTTTCTATGGTGCATATCGGCACTTTGCTGAACTGGTTGACGACCCGACAATGGCGATCACCTTCAAACTCGGTCCCGGAGATGCCTTCATCGTTGACAACACCCGGGTCCTGCACGCCAGGCGCAAGTTCGGCGGTTCCGGGCAACGATGGTTGCAGGGTTGCTACGTCGACAAAGACGGGATGGAGTCCACGCTGCGAGTACTTGAGGCCGCGAAATGAATGTCGTCGATCTCATCATCGACATCTTCAAGCGTCGCGGTGCCGAGTCTTACCTTGGTGAAGCAGTCACGATGTCGCAGCACATGCTCCAAGCAGCAACTCTTGCGGAGTCGGCTGGTGCTGATGATGCACTCGTCGTCGGTGCCCTCCTTCATGACATCGGACACTTTGCCGACGAGTTCAGCGCATATTCACCCGATGATGTCATCGACAAGAGACATGAAGTCGTTGGTGCGAATCTGCTTGGAACGAGCTTCGTTCCGAGAGTTGTCCAAGGAATACGACTACACGTCGCTGCGAAGCGCTATCTGTGCGCCACCGAGGACAGCTATTTTTCGACGTTGTCTGCTGCATCCGTGCACACGCTTTCGCTGCAAGGCGGACCGATGAGCCCCGATGAGATCGCTGAATTCGAGACGCTCATTGGATCACGTGATGCCGTGCAGATTCGGCGCTGGGATGAAGCCGCTAAAGCAACTGACGTTGCAACGCCAGGTCTCGAGCACTTCCTGCCGGCGATTCGCCGGACGCTCGCCTGACTACTTCGTTCGATAGACGACGAAGACCTTGCGCAAGGTTTCGTGCACCGTCCAGATTCCTTTCCAGCCGATTGGGAAGATGCAGCTCGAACCAGCAGTCAACTTGACCGACTCACCCCCATCTTCCTGCACGGTCATCGAACCCTTCAACACGTAGATCACTTCCCCGCGTGTGGTGAACTCCCAGCGTGACGCACCCGGCTCACATTCCCAGGTCCCCGACGTCACCGTCTCGTTGTCGAGGAAAACTTTGGCACGAGTCATGATCTCGCCGGTGAGTGGTTCTGCCGACGGTTGGCCGAGTGGCTTCTCGGCGAGATCGGATGCGGGAATGTCGAGTGCGCGAAAGGAAATGGTCATCTCAGAAGAGTAGTGAACGCACTCGTCAGCCGAGCAGTCGGTCACGCACGGCGAGTAGTCGCTTCGACGGTACGTGCGTGCGGCGTTCTCGGCGATCCGCAAAGTCCGTGAGTGCGAGGAGACCGTTGACGCCGAACCAACGCATCGGCTCCACTTCCCACTTCTTCGACGCATGTCCGACGAGGAGCGACCGTGTGAGCGGGTCACCGGTATCAGCGATCTGGTGCGCGAGTGTTCGGCCGACGAGATTGGCCAGCGCGACTCCGTCACCGACATAACCGCCCCCCGCACACAGTCCGGTCGAATGATCGACATTGGCGAACGCATGCCAGTCGCGTGGAGCGCCAACTGGTCCACCCCACCGATGCGTGATCCTGGCGTCGGCGACTTGCGGGAAAATCTCGCGCACGGTCTCTTCGAGCTGACGATGGATCCTCTCGTGTCGATCGAAGCGATCGGCGATGCGCGAACCGAAGTGGTACGGAGCACCGCGACCACCGAAGGCGATGCGTCCATCTGCGGTTCGCTGGGCGTACGTGACCAAGTTGCGACCATCAGCGAACGTCTCTCTGCCCGACCAGCCGAGCGACCGCCAGATGTCATCCGACAGGGGCTCGGTCGCCACCATCAGTGAGTACAACGGCACGATGCTTCGCTTCGTTGGTTGCATCTGCGAGGCAAACGACTCGATTGCCCGCACCACGTATCGCGCACGAACCTCACCCGTTTCAGTCGCTACTCGACCACGTTCGATGGTCGTCACTGTCGAATCCTCGAAGATCTCGACGCCGCGCGACTCGAGCACTCGGGCGAGACCACGCACGAGATGCCACGGCTGGATTGCTGCGCAGTGCGGACTGTACGTGCCGCCGAGCGTTCTGGCGACGGAGATTCGCGAGGAGATTTGGTCGGCTGACTGCCACGCCACGTCCTCATCAGTAAAACCCATCGAGTGCCACGACGCGACGTAGTCACGCAGTCGCTCGACATGCGCTTCGTTCGAGGCTGAGTTCAGCGTGCCACCCTTCACGAAACCACAGTCGATTCCCTCATCGCGCGCAATGCGTCCAACGTCATCGATGGTGGCGAACATGGCGCGTTGGATGAACTCCATCGCCTCGCGACCGTGCTCTTCTGCCATCTCATCCGGCGACATCGGCAGGAATGCGCTGCACCACCCACCATTGCGACCGCTTCCACCGAATCCGACGTGACGAGACTCGACGATGGCGATACGCAGGTGTGGTTGCAACGACTGCAGGTAGTAAGCAGTCCAGAGCCCCGTATAGCCACCACCAACGATGGCGACGTCGGCCTCCCGGGACCCGTCGAGACGGGGACGCAACGTCACGGCGTCGCCCTCTTGCCACAGCGGAGTTGCGACGGTCATAGTTTGCCTACTGCAACGTTGCGGGTTGCTCGCTCATCTCGAGATGGAGCGCGGTGCCGTCGTACGGATGCGCGTTTGCGACGTCTTCGTTCAGCTCGACTCCAAGGCCTGGTTCGGTCGGCGGAACGATGAAGCCCGAGTCGAAGTGGATCGAGGTCTTCACAAGTTCGGCATGGAATCCCTGCCATCCCTGGATGGTCTCCAAGATGAGGAAGTTCGGTGTGCAGGTGGCGAGCTGGATGTTCGCTGCTGCGACGACCGGTCCGCAATAGAGGTGCGGTGCGACGACGGCGTGATACACCTCGGCGAGCGCGGCGATCTTCTTCGACTCGAGCAATCCACCCGAGCGTCCGAGGTCCGGCTGGATGATCGATGCGGCGCCGAGCTTCAACAACTGATGGAACTCGTACTTCGAGGTGAGTCGCTCACCCGCAGAGATCGGGATGCTGGTCGCGCGCGCGACCTTGGCGATCTCCTCCGGGCTGTCCGGTGGACACGGTTCTTCGAACCACAGAGGGTCATACTTCTCGAGCTTTCGGGCGAGGCGAATCGCGCCCGAGGCAGTGAACTGCCCGTGCGTGCCGAACAAGCTGTCGGCGCGATCCCCGATCGCTTCGCGCACGGCGCGCACCATCTTCTCGGAGAGGTCCATGAGGTGCAGTGCCGGCTGGCGACCGTCGTAGACCGAGTAGCGACCGGCAGGATCAAACTTGACGCCCGTGAATCCGCGTTCGACCTCCCGCACGGCGGCTTCGGCTGCTGCATCGGGATCGCTATAGACGGGATCGTCGGCATACACGTCGACGCCCACCGGTGGATAGAGATAGGTATAGGCGCGCAACTTCTCATGCACACGTCCGCCGAGGAGCTCGTAGACAGGCTTGCCCGTCTCCTTACCGCAGATGTCCCACATCGCCATCTCGAGACCGCTCACGATGCCGCCCATGGTGAGATCTGGGCGTAGCGAATACCCGCGACCGTAGGTCTCGCGCCACATCGCCTCGATGTGGAACGGATCGCGACCGACGACGTGACGCGCAGCCACTTCCTCGGCCATCTTGGCGACCATGTGCGGCGTGAACGTCGCGGTGTATATCTCGCCGATACCGGTGATGCCGGTGTCGGTCGTCAACTTCACGAAGATGAAGTACCGACCTCCGAATCGAGGTGGTGGGTTCCCGACCACAAAGGTCTTGACGTCGACGACTTTCATGTCAGAACACGATCACGTTGCGCAGCGCGTCTCCGCGCTTGACGGCGTCGATGGCTTCATTGATGTCCTCGAGCCTGTAGGTCTTCGTGACGAGCTCGTCCAACTTCACGCGCCCCTGGGAGTACAGGTCCACGAGGTTCGGGATGTCGACTTGAATGCGGGCCGATCCCATCTTCGAGCCGAGGATGTTCTGGCTGTATGCAGCCATTGTGCCCGGATCGATCTCCGACATCACGCCACTTGCAGGCATGCCGACCATCACCATCGAGCCACCCTTGGCGAGCATGCCGTAGGACGAGTCGAAGGCCTGCTTGGCGCCGACGGTGACGAACACATAGTCCGCACCGTGACCACCAGTGATCTCCATCACCTTTGCAGTGACGTCCGAAGTCTTCGAGTTCACGCCGTGTGTGGCGCCGAACTTCTTGGCGGCCTCGACCTTGTTGTCGGCGATGTCGACGGCGATCACGCTGCGCGCACCAGAGACGTGTGCACCCTGGATCGAGTTGAGACCCACGCCACCGGTGCCGATGACGACTACGTGACTGCCTGGGGTCACCTTTGCGGTGTTCGTCACCGCGCCGAAGCCAGTGATCACGCCGCAGGCGAGCAGCGATGCACTCGGCGCAGGGATCGAGGTCGGCACCGACACGCACTGTGACTCGTGCACAACGACGTACTCGGCGAATCCACCGGTGCGCATGCTCTGCACGATCGGGTTGCCCTTGGCATCCGTGATCGGCGACTTCGCATCGAGTGGGAACTGCGTGGAACACGTGACCGGCATGCCGCGACTGCAACCATGGCAGTGACCGCACGAACGAATGAGTGTGACGACGACGGTGTCTCCGGCCTTCACCGTGGTGACGCCTTGGCCCACGCGCTCGACCACACCAGCGCACTCATGGCCGAAGATCGCCGGCAACGCGCCACCCCAGCCACCATCGGCATAGGTGATGTCGCTGTGGCAGATCGCCACAGCGGCGATCTTCACGCGAACTTCGCCCGGGCCCTCGTCTGCCAGGTTGACCTCCTCGATCACGAGGGGCTTGCCGAATTCGCGACACACTGCAGCTTTCATCTGTCCACCTTTGCTTCACATCGGGCAATTTCGCCCGATTCACACGTCAAAAACTACTACTTGGCATAGTCGGGGCTCTCCTCATCGAGGATCGCCATCAGCGCATCCATGTGCAGTCGTGCGGCATCGGGGTACTCACGCCACTGACGTGCGGCATGTGCCGCAACCTCGCCGGGGATGATCGACAGGGTTCGCCCAGTCGACAGCGCGAGCACCTGCAGTTCACTGGCCTTCTCCAAGTAATAGAGCAGGTCGAAGGCCTCGGCGACACTCTGCCCGATGACCATCACGCCGTGATTGCCGAGAAACAACACTTCCTTATCGTTGCCGAACAACCGTGCGACGCGCTCCCCCTCCTCTGGGTCGAGTGCGAGTCCCGAATAATTGCGGTCATAGGCGATCGTGTCGTGAAAGCGACACGCGTTCTGATCCACCATCTGGAACTCGTAGTCCTCGAGGCACGCAAGTGTGGTCGCGTACTTCATATGAGTGTGCAGGATGCATCGAGCACGCGGGACGTGGCGATGGATGTGTGAGTGCAAGACCCACGCGGTCGGATCGACACCGAAGGACAATGACTCGCCTGTTTGCGTGGTGTCCACGAGCATGAGGTCGCGCGCTCTGATTCGCGAGAAGTGACTCCCGACCGGATTGACCAAGAATCGCTGACCGTCTTCAGAGACTGCGGCACTGAAATGATTCGCGACCGCCTCGTGATAGCCGAGTCGCGCTGCCCAACGGAACGCCGCGGCGAGTTCGCGCCGCGTCTGCTTGATGAGTCCCATCACACCCCCACGTGTTGGATGGGTTCAGGCTATTCCAGTTCTGCTGGGAACCCCGGCGCGCGCAGGTCGGTGCCGGTCGCGTCCTCGAGCAACTTGACCACCTGCGACGACCATGCATCGCCGCCGTAGGCCTCCTTGGCGCGGATGAACGTTTGATACGTGTGCCCCGCCAAGTCGAGTGGCACGCCAAACTCGCGACCGAATCCCATGGCAAAGCCGAGATCCTTCAACGCGAGATCCATCGTGAAGTTGATGTTGTACGAGCCGTTCAGGATGACTTGGCTCTCGGTCTCGTGCACGAAGCTGTTTCCCGACGACTGTTTGATCGCTTCGAAGGCGACGCCGAGGTCGAGACCTGCACGCTTGGACAACATCAACGCCTCGCCTGCCGCCACGAGGTGGATGAAGGCGAGCATGTTGGTGATCACCTTGATCACCGCGGCCTTGCCGAGATCCCCGATGTACAGCACCGGATTACCCATCGCGTTCAGCGCCTTCTCGTGCGCCTTGAACACATCGGTCTTGCCGCCAACGAGCACCGTGATGTCGCCGTGCGCCGCCTTGTGCACACCACCAGTCACTGGCGACTCGAGTACGTTCACGCCCTTCGATTCGGCCAATGCGCCGAGACGCTCGGTCTCGCTCTGGTCGTTAGTGCTCATGTCGACCCACGTGCCGCGAGGAGTGCGACCAGCGAGCGACTCGATGACGCCACCCGCTCCCGCCACGACGGAGTCGATGGCGCGGGGCGACGGCAGACAGGTAAACACCGTGTCGGATGCGTCGCATACTTCCTTGATCGACTTCGCGGCTTTGGCGCCCTTGGCGACGAGCCCTTCGACGGCCTTCGGGTCGAGGTCAAAGACCGTCACCTCGAAACCGTTGCGCACGAGGCTCCCAGCCAAGTACTTGCCGATGTGTCCGAGTCCGATGAATCCGCAACGCATGTTTTCTCCTAACTGTCGAGTGGTGGTGCCTAGAGCTGAATCCAGGTGGTCTTCAGGTTGGTGTAGCCCTCGATCGAGTGCAACGAACGATCCCGACCGGTGCCCGACTGCTTGAAGCCACCGAACGGAGTCGTGATGTTGCTGCGGTCGAAGGTGTTCACCCACACCGTGCCGGCACGCAATTGGCGCGCGATCTTGTGGGCCTTGCTCACGTCACGGGTCCACAGTGCGGCGCCGAGGCCGTACTGGGTGTCGTTGGCGATGCGCACCGCCTCTTCTTCGTTGGTCACGCGCACCGAGCCGAGCACCGGCCCGAAGATCTCTTCCTTTTCGATCCGCATGCCGGGCTTGACGTCCGTGAAGATCGTCGGCGGGATGAACACGCCACCCTTCACCGGCTCCACTGGCTTGCCGCCAGTGTGGATCTTCGCGCCCTCGGACTCGCCGATCTTGATGTACTCGTTCACGCGATCGAACTGCGTTCGATCCACGATCGTGCCCATCGCCGTCGCCGGGTCGTAGGTGTCTCCCGGCATGATCGACTTGGATACTTCGCGCACCTTGTCGAGCAGTTCGTCTTCGACGCGAGCATCGACGATGACCCGCGTTCCCGCGTGACACGTCTGACCAGCGTTATAGAACACGCCCCAAGCGATCGCAGAAGCTGCCGCATCGATATCGGGCAAGTCACCGAGCACGACGTGCGGAGTCTTGCCACCAAGTTCAAGGGACACTGCCTTGGCATTGCTCTCCGCTGCGTACTTGAGGAAGTACTTGCCGACCTCAGTCGAGCCGGTGAAGGCGAGCTTGTTCACATCCATGTGACGACCGAGCGCACCGCCGGCGGTCGGACCGAAGCCCGGAACCACGTTCAACACACCGTCGGGCAGACCTGCCTGTGTGGCGAGTTCCGCGAACAGCAGTGCCGAAAGTGGAGACTGCTCGGCCGGCTTCAACACGACGGAGTTTCCAGCGGCAAGTGCAGCGCCGACCTTCCACGAGGTGATGATGAGTGGGTAGTTCCACGGCACGACGGCGCCGACGACACCCATCGGCTCGCGCTCGATGAAAGCGACCGAGTCACGCGGGATCGGAGCAATCTCGCCGTACAGCTTGTCGATGCACTCGGCGTACCACTGCATGTTGTTGGCGCACGACGCGACGTCGACGTTAAGCGAGTCGCTGATCGGCTTGCCGCAGTTCATGGTCTCGAGCAGGGCGAGTTCCTCTGCGTGCGCATGGATCAACTCGACCCAGCGAAGAATCAACTTCTTGCGATCCAACGGCGCCATCTCGCGCCACACGCCGGCATCAAAGCTCGCCTTCGCGGCCGCAACAGCGCGATTCACGTCTTCTGCGTCGCCCTCAGCGACGTTGGCGATCAACTTGCCGTCACGTGGGTTGATCGACTCGAACGTCTTGCCACTTGCGGCATCGACGAACTTGCCGTTGATGAACAATTGCGTGCGCTTCACCTGTGCTTCAGCGCGCTCTGTCCATTCTTGTTTGGTTGGCATTGCCATGGTCACTCCACTTCACCGTTGGTCGGGGCGTAGATACGGTACCAACCTCACCCGTCATGCACAGTCTCCCCCTTGTGCGTTCGTTCGGCTTCTAGGCTTGTCGCACATGACCACGCGCCGACTGCTCGCGATCGCCTCGGTTGAGCGCACGGGCAGCACACTGCTGTGCAGCATCTTGCGGGCCACTAAGGCGGCCGGGAATCCCGTCGAGTACCTGAACATCCAGACCAACAACTTCGCGACTTTCCGCGAGCGTCACCACACCCCACGCATCAAGGCGACACTCCTACCGATGGCGCTCGCGCGCAAGTCGACGGGTCGATTCCCGTGGCGCGACATCTCGTCGTTTTCGAAATCGTCGTTCATCGACTACTTGCACGAGATCGCCGAAGTCAACACGACATCGAACGGCGTGTTCGGCGTGAAGATGCACTGGAATCAATACAAGCGGCACATGCTCGATCTTGGTGTGGATGTCTCACTGTGGGGTGCTCCCGTTTCGTGGCTGCGCATCACCCGCGAAAATGAATTGCGTCAGGCGATCTCCTTCGTGCGCGCGGCACAGACCGAGAGCTGGAACAGCAACATGGAGGTCGTCAAGGAACCCCGCTATGACGCTGCTGCGATCATCGCGGCACTCGACCGCATTGCCTCGGAGAACGCCGACTGGGATCGCTACTTTGCCGAGCACTCGATCACGCCATTACACATCACCTATGAACAGCTGACGCGAGAGATGGACGCAACGATTCGCCTCGTGCTCGCACACGTCGGGGCACATGTCGACGTCGTTCCCCCGCCGTCCACCAAGTCGCAGTCGGACGCGCTCAATGCCGAATGGGCAGAACGCTTCGTTGCCGAATACCCCGAACACGCGCACCGCCGCTCCATCCCTCGCACCGCCTAAGTTCCACCTGCGGTGTGTCGCAGGCACATTCCCCTGCGACAATGGACGTATGGCCAAGCACGTCTCCGACATCTTTGACGCCTCCCAGTGGGACGAGGTTGCTGGCTTTTCCTTCCAGGACATCACCTACCACCGCGCCAAGAGCCACGGCACCGTACGCATCGCCTTCAATCGGCCAGAAGTCCGCAATGCGTTCCGCCCAGCGACGGTCGACGAGTTGTATCGCGCACTCGACCACGCTCGTCAGTCGACTGACGTCGGGTGCGTGCTGCTCACCGGCAACGGACCATCTCCCAAGGACGGCGGCTGGGCGTTCTGCAGCGGAGGCGACCAACGCATCCGCGGCAAGGACGGCTACAAGTACGCCGAGGGCGAGACCGCGTCGTCGATCGACTCGTCGCGTAGTGGTCGACTGCACATCCTCGAAGTGCAGCGACTGATCCGCTTCATGCCCAAGATCGTCGTCTGCGTCGTGCCAGGTTGGGCGGCCGGCGGCGGACACAGCCTGCATGTCGTTGCAGATCTCACGCTCGCGAGCAAGGAACATGCACGGTTCAAGCAAACCGACGCCGACGTCGCCAGCTTCGACGGAGGCTTCGGTTCCGCATACCTCGCACGCCAAGTGGGCCAGAAATTCGCTCGCGAGATCTTCTTCCTCGGTCGCGAGTATTCTGCAGACGATGCGCACCGCATGGGCATGGTGAATGCCGTCGTGCCGCACGCCGAACTCGAGTCAACCGCACTGCAGTGGGCCAAGGAGATCAACGGCAAGAGTCCGACCGCTCAGCGCATGCTCAAGTTCTCGTTCAACTTGATCGACGACGGTCTCGTCGGCCAACA
>JALRJT010000091.1 GCA_023254985.1 Ilumatobacteraceae bacterium
CTGGCATCTTCGGCAACTTCGGTCAGGCCAACTATGGCGCAGCCAAGATGGGTCTCGTCGGCTTCACGCGCGTGCTCGCCGTCGAGGGCGCCAAATACAACGTGAAGGCGAACGCCATCGCACCGCTCGCCTACACGCGCATGACCGAAAACCTGCTCGGCAATCTCGGTGAGCGGTTGGATCCGAGCTTCGTCTCCCCGATCGTGGCGTACCTCGCACACGAGGAGTGCCCGGTGTCGGGCGAGGTGTACAGCGTGGGTGGCGGTCGCGTCGCACGCGTGTTCATCGCCGAGTCGCAGGGCTACTTCAACCCGAAGCTCACGATGGAAGACGTGCGCGACAACTTCGACACGATTCGCAGCGAGGTCGACTACAAGGTTCCCGCCAACATCGGTGAGGAAACCGCGATGTACCTCCCCTTCTTCAAGTAACGCGTGCGCCAACTCACGCTCACCTCGACCGACGGGGTGCAACTCTCCGTCGTCGACTACCAACCCGATTCGCACGCACACACCGTGCTCTTTTCGCATGCCACCGGTTTCCACGGGCGATGCTTCGACCCGCTCGCGAAACGCCTGAGCGAACTGCGCTCGATCACCTTCGACTATCGCGGGTACGGCGACTCGATCATCGAAGACAACTGGGAGGTGCGCTGGGGCGCCTACGGCGACGATGCACTCACCGTCGCGCGATACGCAGCACAGCGCGGTCCGGTGATCGGCGTCGGTCACTCGATGGGTGGCGCGGCGCTCGTGATGGCCGCGTTGCGCAAGCCCGAGTTGTTCCGCGCACTCGTGTTGTATGAGCCGATCATTTTTCCGCCCGAGTCGCGCAGACCCGATGCGCCGAAGTCACCGCTCGCCGACGGTGCGCGCAGACGTCGCACGAACTTTGCGTCCTTCGACGACGCGCTCGCGAACTATTCGGCCAAGCCACCACTGAACGTCTTTCATCCCGAATGCCTCGAGTCCTACGTGCGCCACGGGTTTCGTGAGACGACCGAGGGAGACGTGACGCTCAAGTGCCGACCCGAACACGAGGCCCGCACGTATGAATCGGGCGGCCTGCACGAGACGTGGGATCAACTCGGCAACCTCACGACACCGGTGTGGTTAGTTGCAGGTGTCGTGCATCCCTTCACCCCGGCCGCCATCGCCGAACAAATCGCCCCGAAACTTCCGAACGTGCACGTCGTGTCGTGGCCCGATCGCGGGCACTTCGGCCCACTCGAAGACCCCGACCGCTTCGTCGAGCTGATCCGTGACGTCGAGGCACAACTCTCGTGAGTGCGTATCCCGTCCCAACGTCACTCTCGCCCTCGCGCATCACGTCGTACGAGAGCTGTCCGCTCAAGTTCCGCTTCGTCAACATCGAACAACTTCCCGAGCCGCCCGGCATCCACGCGGTCAAGGGCAACGTCGTGCACCGCGCACTCGAGCTGTTGTTCCACCTCGAGCCGAACGAACGCTCACGCGATGCTGCACACCGATTCATGGCGACCGCACGCGAGGAATACGAACCCACCTACGACATCGTCGGGCTGAACCTCACCGAGTCGGCACTGCGCGACTTCTGGAGCGAGTGTTCGGATCTCGTCGATGGGTATCTCGCGATGGAAGATCCGCGCGAGGTACGTGACGTCGAACAGGAAATCTTCGTGACGGCAGATCTCGGCGAGTTCTCTATCCGCGGCTACGTCGACCGCGTCGAGCGACACCCGGATGGCTCGCTCGTGATCACCGACTACAAAACAGGCAAGTCGCCGAACCCGAACTTCCCCGACTCCAAGATGAAGCAACTCGAGATGTATGCCTACATGTTGCGCGAGATGCGCGGCGAACTCGCGTCTCGACTGCAGTTGTATTACGTCAAGGACGGCACGAAGAACGTCGCCACCCCAACTGAACAATCGATGAACTTCGTGAAGACCCGTACGACGGCGATGTTCAAGACGATCTCGACGGCCTGTCAGAAGGGCTCGTTTCCCGCCAAGAAGAGCGCGCTATGCAACTTCTGTGCGTTCAAGGATTGGTGCCCCGAGTTCGGCGGAGATCCTTCCAAGGCCGCGATCGAAGCACCACTCAAGTACCCGCAGCCAGCACAATAGAGGTGATGCCTCAAGACCTCCCGTTCGCTCAATTCGACGAACGTGTCGACCGCGCACTGGAAAAGATCCGCGACAAGAAACTCGCGATCGTCACGTTCAGCATCGCAAGCGCCGTCGGCGACTTCGGCATCCTGTGGCACATCATCGGACTGTTGCGCTCGATCGGCAGCGTCGATCGTCTTCGCCAGGCTTTCGTGTTTTCCGTGCTTATCGGCGTCGAGAGCCTGATCTTGAACCAAGGCATCAAGCGACTGTTCCGTCGCTCACGACCGACCGAACGCGGGGACGATCGCTTCGCCTTGCGCAAGCCGCGCACCTCGAGCTTCCCGAGCGGGCATTCCTCATCGGCGTTCTTCTCGGCTCTCGTGCTCACGTATTTCTTTACTTGGCCGTGGATAGTGCTCTTCTACGTCTTTGCGCTGATCATCGCCGTGAGCCGGGTCGGGGTGCGCATTCACCACGCCTCGGACGTCATCGGTGGGGCCATCGTCGGCACCCTGATGGGCACGATCGGGCTGTATTTCCTCACCACCGCCGCGATTTGAGCCGTTTCGGGGAATATCGCCCCACTGGGCGAGGTTCTCATCCCCATGGCATCCCCCGCCTTTGCCCTCACATATGACTATCGGTGTCCGTACGGGCGCATCATCCACGACCACGTCGCCACCGCGCTGAAGGCCGGCGCCAACTTCGACGTCACGTTCACGCCGTTCTGCCTCGGCCAAGCACATGTCGAAGAGGGCATGACCGACATCTGGGATCGTCCGCAAGACGACTCGGGCATCGTGGCCCTGCAGGCCTCGATCGCCGTACGTGACAC
>JALRJT010000134.1 GCA_023254985.1 Ilumatobacteraceae bacterium
GCATCGCCGCACGCGTCACGACAGGAATCCCGCTGCGACGCGCCGCGACGAGTTCGGTGTTCGTCGCCGGGATCGCAGTCGAGTACGTGACGACATCGACACCGTTAACCACCCCAACGTCATGGCCGATGTTGATTCGCACACCACGGTCGCGCAGATCGGCAACGACTTCGGAGTCGACGAGGTCACTCCCCGACACCACGTGTCCTGCTTCATGAAGCGCGATTGCGAGCGCGCTCATTCCGGGCCCACCCACGCCGACCACGTGCACCCGCCGCGGCGTCGACACCGAGACATGACTGGATAGCGAGCCAACGCGTTCGATCGTCCTCGTAAGGAGTGTCCCGTCATGGATTCGACCAATCGCTCGCGCCGCTTGCCCCATGGCATCAAGTCGACCTCGGTCCGTCATCAGTTCACTGATGACATCGCGCACGCGATCAACTGTTGCCTCGCTTTCAGGCAACACCACTGCGGCCCCCGCATCGGCGAGCCATTGTGCATTCTTCGTCTGATGATCTTCGGTCGCCAGTGCCCATGGCACGAGCACACTCGGACACCCGACGACCGACAACTCCGCGATCGTGCTCGCTCCAGCGCGAGACACGACGAGGTCACTGGCCGCATAGACGTCGACCATTGCATCCGTGTAGGCGATTCGGGTCACGTTGTCGCTGGACGGCGTCGAAGTCGAATACCGCTCGCCACAGAGATGGATGAGATGCACTCCTCGAGGCATCGTTGCTGCGAGACCTTCGGCGATGCCGTTCAACAGTGCCGACCCGAGTGAACCGCCGATGATCGCAACGACGAAGGATTGTTCGGAGATGTTGAACGTTCTCCGTGCGTTTGCTCGATGCGCCACACGATCGAGCGAGCGAATTGCACGCCTCACCGGAGCTCCGGTGAGCGTTGCATTGCGCAAGGTGGAGTCTGCATATGCCACCGCACTTGCCTCGGCGTAGCGCGACTGCGCACGTGTCGCCAGTCCCGGTGTGCGGTCATAGGAGCACGTGACCACGGGAATGCCGAGTCGACGGGCTGCACGACACGCGGGAACACTTGCGTAACCCCCCACCGAGACCACGACCTGTGGCTTCAACTCGACAAGGAGCCGGCGTGCGGATCTATTCGCCCCGATCATCGTCGGGATCATCTTCAGATTGTGCAAGATGTCCCGCGGATCGACGCTGCGGCGAAACCCGCGGACGCGAAGCAAGGTCGAAGGAAATGGTGTCTGTGCAATCAACGTGACCTCGACGCCCCGATCAGAGCCGACGTAGTGCAGGGTTTCGGGTGCGTGACCCGCCTCGTTCAACAACTCGAGGACCGCGATTGCGGGGTTCACATGACCAGTCGTCCCGCCGCCCGTGACGACTGCAAAGGTGGGCGACGGATGTCCGGTCATGTGCTCACTTCATGTTACGTGCAACGTTCAGCAAGAGCCCCGATGCCGCCATTGCCATGAACAATGACGATCCGCCATATGAAATGAACGGCAAGGTGAGACCAGTCACTGGAAGTAAGCCAATCACTCCACCGATGTTGATGCACGCCTGCGCGCTCAACCAAGCCGTGGTTCCACCGGCGAGAATCGCACCGAACGCATCGCGCGAACGCACGGCTGCCTGTAATCCGAAATAACACAATGCTGCAAAGAGCCCGATCACGAGGACGGATCCAAGGATTCCGAACTCTTCAGCGATGATCGCAAAGATGAAGTCGCTGTGTGCGAGGGGCACGTATCCCCACTTGCCAGTTCCCTGGCCTGCGCCAGTTCCGGTGAGTCCACCGTTGGCGATGCTGAGGATCGACTGCCACACCTGATATGCGTAGTGCCCCTTGTTCTCCTCTAGGTGCAAGAAGGCAGTCATGCGATTCTGCATTCGCGATGACGACATGATCATCGCAACGGCACCCACGAAGGAGATCGACAACACGAAGGTCAACCAACGCACCGGCGTTCCCGCGATGAACAAGGTGGCGAAGACGATGCAGGTGAAGACGATCGCCGCACCGAAGTCGCCCTGTGCGAGACAGCCGATCACTGCACCGCCCCACACTGCCATGACCGGCTTGAATGTGCGCTGCCAGTCGATCACTTCTGCGCGTCGACGGCCCAGCAAACTCGCACAGAAGATCAACACGGCAACCTTCAACACCTCGGACGGTTGGAACCGCACTGCACCGAGAGCCACCCACGCACGCGCGCCGTTCGTCGTCACTCCGATGCCCGGCGCAAACGGCAAGACCATCAGGCCAAAGGCGACGTACAGAAAGGGTTTCGCGTAACGATGCCAGTGGTGATACGGCATGCGATACATCGCGAGCAATGCGAAGAAACCGAACGTCGCCCACAGGAATTGACGTTTGAACATGTTCCACGGGTCGCCACCACTCGTGATCGCCACGATCGAACTGGACGACAGCACCATCATCAGGCCAAACACGATGAGGAGCGTCACGCACAGCATGACGCCGTAGAAGACCTTCGTCGGAGCATTGGTCGCAAGACGACGCTTTTCGGCATACCCCTTGCGGTCGAGCATCGCGCGGCGACGCTGCGCCGGGGTCAGACCACCCGACTCCTTCGAGCCAACTCGGTCCTTGGATCCGTGTGCGATCGTTGCCATCTTCGTTCCCCTCGCTTATTTCAGTGCTGAAACGCGACGACGAAAATCATCGCCACGTTCCTCATAGTTCGAATACCAGTCATAACTCGTGCAGCCAGGCGAAAGGAGGACCACATCGCCTGAGCGAGCCAATTCGCGTGCGTGGCGAATCGCCTCCTCCATCGACGTGGCCTTGCGGACCTCGCAATGGCCAGAGAACGCCGACTCGATCACCTCAGCGGATGCCCCGGTGGCAACGACGGCACGCACGTGCGCGCGGTGAAGCGCCATCGCAGCGAGGTCGAGCCCTTTGTTCTTGCCGCCGGCAATCAACACGATCGACTCGAAGGACTGAATCGCAACGGCGGCTGCGTGCGGAGAGGTTGCTTTGGAGTCGTTGTACCAACGCACACCATCGAGTTCGCGCACGAATTCGATGCGATGAGCCGCATGTTCATATGACGCGAGTGCGTCTGCAACGTGTCCCGGCGAAGCAAGTCCGCTTTCAATACATAGCGCCGCGGCAGCGAGTGCATTGCTCACATCATGCGGGAGCGACCGTCGCATCGAGCGCGACTCCATGATCACGCCGTGAGGACTCGTGAGCACCCCACCGATCGCGTGATAGTCGCCACGATCTGCGCCGAAGGTAACCACGCGGGCGTTGCTCCGACGAGCAACACCCAGGATCGCCTCGTCGCCGACGGGAGCAACGGCGACATCACCCGCTGATACGTGAGCCCATAGCTTGGCCTTGGCTGCGAAATACGCGTCGTAACTCGGGTGCCAGTCGAGGTGGTCCGGCGCGACGTTCAACCAGGCCGCTGCCTTACAGCGGAACCGTTCAGTAAAAGCGAGGCGGAAGCTCGAGCACTCGACGGCGAAGCTGTCGGCCCGACTGTCGAGCGCAGCAATGAGTGGCGTCTCGGTGTTGCCTACGGCTTCAGGGCGACGTCCTGCGCTCGCCAGGATCGCCTTCGTCATGAGCGTGGTGGTCGTCTTGCCATCGGTTCCCGTGATGCCGAGCATCGGACGGTGGCGACCGCTGTCAACTTCGAACTCATAGGCCAACTCGAGTTCCGACACGATCGGGATCCCCGCCAGACGTGAAGCGGCGATCACGCGATGCCCCTCGGGAACACCAGGCGCCGGTGTGAGTCGCGAGGTCGACGAAATGAGTAACGACAGCTCACCATCGGTCTTCGGCTCGACGACTTCCACTCCGAGTCGGTGCGCGAAACCTCGATGCTCGTCGGTCAGTGCGTCATCGCCGAGAACGACTCGCTCGCCACGGTCGTGCAACACCTGTGCGACGGCTCGACCTGCAATGCCGAGTCCCCACACGAGGGTCGCAGCATTCGTCATCGAATGCGCACCTGTTGAGTGAAGTCAGCGATGAAGAGGGCGACTGCCGTCGCGACACAAATGCCAGAGATGATCCAGAAGCGAATGATGACGGTGGTCTCTGGCCATCCACTCAGCTCGAAGTGATGATGGATCGGCGACATCTTGAACAAACGCTTCTTGCGGCCTGAGGCCTTGAAAACGCCCATCTGAATCGCAACCGAGCCGGCTTCGATGACGTTGATGCCGCAGATGATCGGCAACATGAGATGGGTGTTTGTGGTGACCGCGAGCATGCCGAGTGCAGCTCCAATCCCGAGCGCACCGACATCACCCATGAAGATGCGGGCAGGTGCAGCATTCCACCACAGGAACCCCGCACATGCACCCGCCAACGCGGACGACAACACTGCAAGATCGAGTGGGTTAACGACGTCGTAGATGCGCGGATTACGGAATGCCCAATATGCGACAACGGTGAAGGCGAGGAATCCGAAGAGTGCTGAACCCGCAGCGAGACCGTCGAGACCATCCGTGACGTTCACCGCATTCGTCGTGCTCCACACCATGAGCGCGGTCCAGATCACGAACAATGGCCCTGTGATGTCCCATCCAGGACTCACCGCACGGGTGAACGAGATCGTCTCGACCACACCAGTCGACGACGCAAGGATGAACGTGAGCCCGATCGTGATGCCGAAGGTGATCCAGCCCTTCTTCTTCCAGAAGATTCCACGGTTGTGCTGCCGTCGGACTTTCAAGAAGTCATCCAGGAATCCGATGAAGCCGAGGACGAAGACCGCAAGCCAAATGATTGCCGCTTGATCCGAGAACGGAAGACCATCACGCACGTGTGCAACGGTCCAGCCGATGAGACCGGAAACGAGGATCGCGATGCCACCCATGGTCGGCGTGCCTTGCTTGCCCATTTGATGCACTGGGCCGTGATCCTCCGCTCCGAGGATTGGCTGACCCTTGCCGAGCCGTTGAAAGTACGAGATCAAGAAGCGAGTGCCGGCAAGCGAGACGAACATCGCAATCGCACCCGCAATGAGAATCGAAATCACGTTGCCACCCCCACGATCTCCCTGGCGACCAAGACGTCGTCGAAGTCGACGACCGTGTCGCCGATCGTCTGTGTCGATTCATGACCCTTCCCAGCGATCACGACGGCGTCTCCAGGACGAGCCATGCCGATCGCACGTTCGATCGCCTCACGACGATCAATCACCACGTGTACCGAGTCTCGACTCGAACCCATTCCGGCGAGAATCTGGTCGACGATCGACTCCGGGGACTCTGAACGTGGATTGTCCGAGGTTACGACCACCACGTCTGCGCCTTGGCGAGCGCTCTTACCCATCAACGGACGCTTGTCGCGATCACGATCTCCGCCACAACCGAACACGACGATTACTTTCGATCCCGCAGGAATCACTTCGCGTACGCCTTCGAGCAATCCCGCAACCGCTTCGGGCGTGTGCGCGTAATCGACGACGACCGAGATCCCACGATCGTTGGCAACCGATTGATAACGACCGGGAACCGCGTGCGCGGCGGATAGCCCCTCGACGATGGCAGCGTCGTTGACTCCGAGGCTCGCCGCCGCGCTCGCGGCCGCTAGAGAATTCATCATGTTCACTCTCCCGCCAAGTGGAACCGTGATTCGCCGTCCGTTCCAGGTGTAGGCATGGTGATCGATCGCAACGACTGGATCGGTGACGTCAGCAAGTCCGAATGACGACATCTCGATTGGAGCCGTGTCGAGCAACAATTTTCCGTGCACGTCGTCACGATTCACGACACCCCGTGCACACAACTCCGGGGTGAACAACTTTGCCTTGGCAGCGAAATACTGCTCCTCGGTGC
>JALRJT010000140.1 GCA_023254985.1 Ilumatobacteraceae bacterium
GCACCGAGGAAGGTCGTCTCCGACGTTTCAGTCCGTGCGGCAATGAGTGATCGTTGTTCGTCCGGCGTCGAGAGGCCGTAACCAGACTTCACCTCGATCGTCGTCGTGCCACTCGCGAGGGCTTCAGCTGCGAGACGGGCAACGTTTGCACGCAACGCGTCGTCGCTCGCGCCACGGGTGGCGGTCATCGTCGTGCGGATGCCGCCTGCCGAATACGGGCGTCCCGCCATGCGCGCCTCGAACTCCTCCGCACGATCTCCTGCGAACACGAGGTGCGTGTGGCTGTCGACGAATCCAGGGATGACACAACGACCACCCACATCGATCGGTTGAACATCGGAGTGGGATGCGAGGTCCTGCTGCTTCCCCACCCACGTGATGCGACCCGATGCATCGGCGACGAGCGCCGCATCAGTGATAATCCCGAGCAGACCCGAGTCGTGAATCGGGTCGTTGGTGACGAGCTTGCCGATGCCCGTCAGCGCGAACATCTACGAACCGTGTTTGGCGACGAGTGCCTTGGCGCGCTCGACGAACGCATCGTGGTGGAACTGATTGAATGAGTCCCACGTGGTGAGCGTCGAAGGGTCCACGACCTTGTCGAGGAAGAGCAATCCATCCAGGTGGTCAACCTCGTGCTGATAGGTGCAGGCCGTCAGCCCACGAATCTCGTGCTCAATGTCGTTGCCGTGGCGGTCCCAGGCCTTCACGTGGATGCGTGTGTGACGCTTCACCTCGCCACGGATGCCAGGAACGGACAGGCAGCCCTCCATATTGGCGAAGAAATCATCATTGAGTGGCGTGAGCACTGGATTCACGAGGATCGTGAGGGGCACGCGGGGCTTGTAGGGATACCGCGGGTTGTTGTCGACCTCGATCGCACAAATTCGCTGATGGCGCAACACCTGGGTGGCCGCGAGACCCGCACCATTGGCGTGGCGCATCGTCTCGACAAGGTCGTCGATGAACTGCTGCACCTCTGCCGATGCGAGCTCCTCTCGCGTCACCTCCTTGGCGACGATGCGAAGTTCAGGGTGTCCGACGGTTGCGATGGGTAAGACGGCCATAGTTCCTACAGTGTAACGACGGACGCAATTGCCGCGCGGAGCGCAGCGGGCACGTCACCGATCGTCACGTGTGCAAAGTCCTTGACGATCTGCCGACCTCCTACCCACACGTCGCGCACGTCAGCTGGTGATGCCGAATAGACGATGTGAGCCGCTGCGTTCTTCGCGACAAACGATGCGAGGCGCACACTGTCGAGATCGAGTGCGATGAAGTCGGCCGTAGCACCAACGACGATGCCATGGCGCTCCCAACCGAGCGATGTCGCGCCGTTACCCGTGGCGGACTCGAGCAGCGATGCCGGCGAGTGATTTCCTCGCACGCCCGTGATCAAACGCTCGTCTTGCTCGATGGCACGCGCCTCTTCGAAGAGATCGATGACGGCATGCGAATCGCTCCCGACGCACAGCGTCGCACCAGCTCCAACAAGTCGCTTGGCGGGGCCTATCCCGTCGGCAAGGTCACGCTCGGTCGTCGGACAGAAACACACATGAGTGCCGGTCGAGCCGAGCAAGCGAATGTCCTCGTCGGTGAGATGGGTGGCGTGCACCGCACAGACGTGTGGTCCAAGCAACCCAGCCTCGGCAAGCACCCCTGTCGGCGTCTTTCCCGACGCTGCGACACACGCTGCGTTCTCTGCAGGCTGTTCGGAAACGTGCAGGTGCACGACACGTCCGTGACGATTGGCGACGACCGCCTCGAGATCCTCCGGATGCACGGCACGCACGCTGTGCGGAGCGAGTCCAACGGTCCAACCTTCACCGCCTTCGCCGAGCAAATCCACTCGGTCGAGCCACGCATCCATCGATCCATCGGAAAAACGTCGCTGCTCTTGCAGTGGCTCCGGCTTGTCCATTCCGGCATGGAGGTATGCGACGTCCAACAGCGCAAGCTTGATCCCCGAAGTACGGGCGGCTTCCACCATCGCCTTGCCCATCTCGTTCGGATCTGCGTATCGACCGCCATCAACTGGGTGATGCACGTAGTGGAACTCTCCGACCCCCGTGATTCCCGCAAGGGCCATCTCTGCGAACACCGCGGTTGCAAGTGCGCGGTAGTTGTCCGGAGTCAATCGATTGGCGATCGCATACATCGGTTCACGCCACGACCAGAAGTCCCCCGAGCCGCCGTGGGTGTTTCCGCGCAGTGCCCGATGGAAGGCATGACTGTGGGCGTTGACGAGTCCCGGCATCACCACACCGCGGATGGTCACGTCACCGCGCTCCGGGGCACGACCGACTTCGACGGCCGTGATCATCGAACCCTCGACGGCGATGCGGACGTTTTCGTCCGCCGACTCCCCACCACGCCACGCCCACTGTGCGTGATAGGTCGTCATCTTCAGCTCTCGCGCATCGGCAAGCGCACGCCGCGTTGCGCAGCGGTGTCGATTGCGTGGTCGTAGCCCGCATCTGCGTGACGAATCACACCCATACCCGGATCGGTGAGGAGCACTCGTGACAGCTTCTCAGCAGCGAGATCGGTGCCATCGGCAAGGCACACCATGCCGGCGTGGATACTGCGACCGATGCCCACTCCGCCTCCGTGGTGGATGCTGACCCACGTCGCACCGCTCGCGGTGTTGACGAGTGCGTTGAGCAGTGGCCAGTCGGCAATCGCGTCCGAGCCGTCGATCATCGCCTCGGTCTCGCGATACGGGGATGCCACAGAACCAGAGTCCAAGTGGTCACGGCCGATCACGATCGGTGCCTTCACCTCTCCACGCTTGACCATCTCGTTGAAGCGCAGTCCAAGTCGATGACGCTCGCCGTAACCGAGCCAACAAATGCGCGATGGCAGGCCCTGGAACGCAACTCGCTCCCCGGCGAGTCGAATCCATCGAGCGAGTGATTCATCGCCAGGGAACTCTTCGAGCACCGCGCGGTCAGTGGCGGCGATGTCGGCGGGATCGCCCGAGAGTGCCACCCAGCGGAACGGTCCCCGACCTTCGCAGAACTGTGGACGGATGTAGGCGGGCAAGAACCCCGGGTAGTCGAATGCTCGGTCATACCCGCCGAGCTGCGCCTCGCGACGTAACGAATTGCCGTAGTCAAACACCTCAGCACCCTGGTCCATGTAGCCGACCATGGCCTGGCAATGCGCAGCCATCGCCGCGCGGGACCGGCGAATGAACTCCTGCGGATTGCGCTCGAGCAACTCCTTGGCGGCGTCCTCGCTCAGGTCATTCGGAAGATACGACAGCGGATCGTGGGCGCTCGTTTGGTCGGTCACGATGTCTGCGGGGAAACCAATCGCTAGCAACTTGGGAAACAGGTCTGCGGCGTTTCCGACGAGGCCGACGCTCAACCCACGACGCTCAGCTTTGGCCTTGGTGCAGCGCGCGATCGCATCCTCGAGCGAATCTGCGACCTCATCCAAGTAGCGCGTCTCGAGTCGACGATTGACACGCCATGCATCGACGTCGATGCACAACGCGACACCGTCGTTCATCGTCACGGCGAGCGGCTGGGCGCCGCCCATGCCCCCGAGACCGGCGGTCAGCGTGATGGTGCCGGCAAGCGTGCCACCGAACTTGCGTCGGGCGATCTCGGCAAAGCACTCATAGGTTCCCTGGAGGATTCCCTGCGTGCCAATGTAGATCCACGACCCTGCCGTCATTTGGCCGTACATCGTGAGACCAGCGGCCTCGAGACGACGGAACTCGTCCCAGTTCGCCCAGTCTCCGACGAGGTTCGAGTTCGCGAGCAACACGCGTGGCGCCCACTCGTGCGTGCGGAACACGCCGACTGGCTTGCCCGACTGCACGAGCATCGTCTCATCGGGCTTCATCGAGCGCATCGTGCGCAACATCGCATCGAAGGCATCCCAACTGCGTGCCGCCCGACCGGTGCCGCCGTAGACGACGAGGTCGTCTGGTCGCTCCGCGACGTCGGGATCAAGGTTGTTCTGCAGCATGCGATACGGCGCCTCGATCTGCCAGTTCGCACAGGAAAGTTGAGTGCCGCGAGGGGCAACGACGGGTCGGGGTCCTGACATGTCGTCCATTCTTCACGACCCGAGGCGGGTCTGCCAAGCGTCAAACGTCAGCGTTGACGGGGCAAGGTCTGCTCTGCCGTGGCCACGAGTTCGTGAATCACGTCATAGTCGGCATTATCGAGACCGACGAAGGACTCGATACCAATCACCCGCCTGGCCTCGGCGAGCGCCGGATCGGCAAATGCTTGGGTGACTGCGGCGCGAACGTCGGCAAGTTGTGCGCCACGAACTTTGGAAACATGCAGTGGCGTCGCCGGCACGAGCGGCCCGTGACCAATCACGCGCAAATTTTGCACCAGCGCTGGCCGGTGTCGCGACAGAATCGAAAACGTTGCCGGATCGATCGAGGCGAAGTCAGCTTCTGCATCCTGAAGGATCTGCAAACTCCCGGTGTGCCGCTCCCCGACTCGGTACGGCTGGACGAACGATGGATCGCTCGTCACTTGTGCGAGTGCCCAGCCGAGGCTGCACCACCCGCTGAGTGACTGTGTGTTGCTGATCACCGGGCGAGCATCTTGAAGACCTTCGATCGTGCGTGCTGGATGATCCGCACGAACGACGATCACTGTGCGATACCAGCCGCGCTCGTCGCTGATTCCTGTCCAGCGAATCGTGCCGATCACATCGGCATAGCGATGGAGTTGTTCGACGAACGGCAGTCCGCACGATTGGCTGAGATACGTTGACTCCGACTCCCAGTGCTCAATCAGCCCGTGATGCATCGAGTTCTCAGGAGAATCTGCAGTGACAGGTTCACCAAGTGCGGCAACTTCACGCACGATGCGTTCAACCACCTCAATCGTCGCGGAGGAGAACTCCGGAAAGTCATACATCGGCAACGAGATGCCGCGTGGCGTCGTCATTCAGTCAGCTGCAACAAACTTCGGCTTCGCGAACACCTCGCGCACACGTGACTCGAAGTGCTCGAGCGGGAAGGTGTCATATGCGGGATCGAACGCCTTCTGATCCCACTCATCGGCGAACTTCGCGGCCAACTCATATGACGGGTGGCCGTCATATTTGTTGCGCGCATCAGGATTCATCCCGAAGTGACCGTAGTAGTGACGACCCTGGAAGTCTTGGTGCGCCTCAATCATGAAGTGCACTTCGGGTCGGACGTACGGCTTCAGGATGGCGGCAGCGATCGCCGGATGGTTCGGCACACTGATTGCCTTTCCGATGTCGTGACACAGCGCAGCAACGACGACCTCGTCGTCTGCACCAGCGCGCTCGGCCATGGTGGCCGTCTGCAGCGCGTGTGTGAGCTGATCGGTGACGAACCCGTCCTCGATGTGACGCAGCGACCGCAACATCTCAAGGATGCCCTCGGCGACACGAGGCTGGTTCTTGGCGGTTTCCGCCCCGATCACCATCCACTCATCTTTGGTCGACTCATCCATGCTCGTGAACGTTGCGCGCTGCATCCCCCCAGTCCACCAGCGCATGGCCCGTTCGTCAAGACACGGGCACTTAGCCTTGTTCCATGAGGTTTCCACGGGTCCTTGCCGTCATTGGACTCGCACTTCTTGCTTCATGTACCAGCGAATCGAGTTCCCCCCTCACGACCCCAGCCACCCCAAACAGCACGGTCCCCGAAACGACGACAACGACACTCCCCCCACCACCACCCAGTGAGTCCCTCACGCTGGCCCAAGTTGCACGCATCGCCAACGACAATCTGCAATCCAAGAGCATCGTGCATTCGGGCACTGGACTGTTCTTTGCCCAGAACATGATGTATCGGCACAACGTGGCCGTCTTCGACCGCGACGGCAATGAAGTAGCGCTCATTTCCGACTCAGTGAACCTGGCCGACTTCGGCATCGATACGAAGGGGCGCTCACCACAGGTGAAGGGCTCCCCCGTCGAAGCAGCCTTCACGAGTGATGGCAAGTACGCGTACGTGTCGAATTACAAGATGTATGGCAAAGGTTGGAATCCCGTTGCCGACGACTCCTGTCAGTCTCGCAACTGGGACCCGAGCTACGTGTATCGCATCGACACCACGACCTTTGCGATCGACCAGGTGATCGAAGTCGGCGCGGTGCCGAAGTTCCTCCTCGTTTCCCCCGACGACCGCACGCTCGTCGTGTCAAACTTCTGTTCAGAGGACGTCTCGATCGTCGATCTCGCGTCGGCGCGCGAAGTCGAGCGTGTCTTCGTCGGGTTACACCCTCGTGGCATCGCCATCACCAAGGACTCGCAGTTCGCCTATGTGACGGTGATGGGTGGTGGCAATGTCACGCGCATCGATCTCGCAACGTGTGCAACCGAGAAAATCACGGCTGCGGGCTTCACGCCACGACACGT
>JALRJT010000061.1 GCA_023254985.1 Ilumatobacteraceae bacterium
ATCGAAGTCGGGATGTTGGGGCGGTGGGATGCGACGAACGTCGTGCAGTCGCAGGTCGCCGTGATTACCAACATCGATCTCGATCACACCGAGTTCGCTGGGCCGACGATCGCCGACATTGCACGTGAGAAAGTCGGGATCTCGAAAGAGACGAGCATGCTTGTCGTCGGAGACGTGAATGACGCGTTGAATCCGATCTGGTCGGGTGCGCCGTCGCGTGGGCTCGTGCGACGCATCGAGCACTTCGATTGCATCGGTAACGAACTCGCCATCGGTGGACGTCTACTCGATGTCTCCACGCCTCGTGGTATCTATCGCGACGTGATGGTCCCGCTCCACGGACGGCACCAAGGTGACAACGCGTCGCTCGCCATCGTGGCCGTCGAGGAGTTTTTCGACGCACCGATTTCCGAAGACGTCTTGCGTGAGGGGATGTCAACCGTTGAAATGCCGGGACGTTTCGAAGTGCTCGGGCATCGACCACTCGTGATCATCGATGGTGCCCACAATCCGGCGGGAGCCGACGTATGTTCGACGGTCTTCTTCGACGACTTCAGTCCCGTTGGTCGCAGGATCCTCGTCGTTGGAACGTTGAAGGGTCGCGACCCGGAACTCACACTCGGGGCATTGAGGGTGGACGACTTCGACGTCGTGGTCACCTGCACCGCACCATCTCCGCGAGGTCTTGAGTCTGCAGTCCTTGCGGCCACGGCGCGATCGATGGGCTGTGACGAGGTGCTCGAATGCACAAGCGTCGAGGAGGCGTGTGCGAAGGCGCTGTCCATCGCTGGCGAAGACGATGCGGTGCTCGTCGCGGGTTCTTTGTATGTCGTAGGTAGTGCGCGCACGACATTGCGCCGTAGCCTGTAGCGCGTGAGCAACAGAACCCTCGTCCTCCTCAAGCCAGATGCAGTCGAGCGCCAGTTGGTTGGTGCGATCCTGTCCCGATTCGAACAGAAGGGACTCAAGATCGTCGCGATGGAGTTGCGCAAACTCGATGCGGCGACACTCGAGCGCCACTATGAAGAGCACAAGGGCAAGGGCTTCTATGCCGACCTCGTCGCGTTCATGTCACGCAACCCCGTCGTTGCGCTCGTCGTCGAAGGTCCAGAGGACACGTGGGAGATCGTGCGTGGGATGATGGGTGCGACCAATCCTCGCGCGGCAGCTCCGGGAACGATTCGCGGTGACTTCGGCACGATCTTCACCGAGAATCTCGTCCACGGTTCGGATTCGGCCGCCTCTGCCGCACGTGAGATCGGCATCTTCTTCCCAAATCTGTAGGGAGTAGGCGTCGCTTGCGCCGAGGTGACGCTCGGTAGGATTTAGGCAGTTCATCGCCCGTCCCGGGTGCCATTGCACTGAGGAGCTCGACAGACATGCCAGGTGGGAGTGCGTTATCGCTCGGTCGTGACATCGCGATCGACCTCGGCACCGCCAACACCCTCGTCTACGTGAAGGGTGAGGGCATCGTGCTGAATGAGCCCTCGATGGCGGCCGTGGACAATCGCACCGGGCAGTTGGTGGCCGTTGGCGCCGAAGCCAAGCGCATGTGGGGACGCGCACCCCAGAACATCCGTCTCGTGCGACCGATGAAGGACGGCGTGATCGCCGACTTCGACGTCTGTGAACAAATGCTCAGGTTCTTCATCCAGCGCGTGCACACGAGCCGCTGGAGCAAGCCGCGCATGATTGTGTGCGTGCCGTCCGAGGTGACCGGAGTCGAGCGTCGTGCCGTGCAGGATGCTGCGGAGTTCGCTGGGGCGCGACGCCCCGTCTACATCATCGAAGAGCCGATGGCTGCCGCGATCGGTGCGGGGCTTCCCGTGCACCTTCCGAGCGCGAACCTCATCGTCGACATCGGTGGAGGCACGACCGAAGTCGCCGTGATCTCGATGGGCGGAATCGTCACCGCACACTCTGCTCGCGTCGCTGGCGACGACCTGAACGAAGCGATCGTGGAGTTGTTCCACAAGGAATTCGCCCTCGACATCGGTGAGAACACCGCCGAATCGGTGAAGATCCAGATCGGCTCTGCGTGGCCACTTGCTGAAGAGTTGTCGGCCGACGTTGGTGGTCGTGATGCTGCCACGGGTCTTCCGCGCACGCAGCTCGTGACGAGCGAAGAGGTGCGCGAGGCACTCGATGGCCCCGTGACGATGATCGTGGATGCGATCAAGACGACGCTCGAACGCACCCCACCAGAACTTGCTGCCGACATCATCGGTCACGGTCTCGTGCTGTCCGGTGGAGGGGCACTCCTCACGGGCCTCGCCGAGCGCGTGACGAATGAGACCGGCATTCACTCCTATTTGGCACCAGAGCCCCTTGAGTCGGTCGTGCTCGGGTGTGGCCTCACCCTTGACAACATCGACGCGATGAAGGGTCTGACGGCTCAGACCTCCTTCGAGTAGGACGCGAAGACCACACTGTGGCCGTGATGTCCGCACAGCGCAGGAGAGCGATTGCGCTGCTCGCCCTGACTTCGATCATCCTCGTCACGTTGGACTTGCAGCAGTCGGGCTCGACGTCGCTCGTCCGGTCGATCTTCAGCACCGTGTTCAGACCAGTCGAGGGTGTAGCCCGAATCGTCACTCGGCCTGTCGGCAACGTGTGGAACGGAATCACCAATTACAACGAGGTGGTAGACGAAAACGACTTGTTGCGTGAAAAGATCGCCCAGCAAGAAGGCGCTGCCGTCGCAGCTGCTGCTTCGGTTCGACTGGCCCAGGAGCTCCTTGCGCTGAACGGACTGCCCACACTCGCTGGTATCAACTCGGTGAGCGCCCAGGTGATCGGTGACGCACCGTCGAATTATTCGCAGACCGTCGAGATCAATCAGGGCAGCGAGAGCGGGATCAAGGTCGGCATGCCGGTGTTGAATGCCGCAGGACTCGTCGGGAAGGTCACCAAAGTGTTCGCCAATCGTGCAGTCGTCATGCTGGTGACTGATCCTGAATATGCGCTTTCTGTAAAGGTGGTGAATACCCCAGAAGCACTTGGACCAACGGCGGTTAATGACCCGGACGCCGCATCGGTGTCATCGTCATCAACGACGACCACAACGACTACAACGATCGCACCGAGTGCGAACATTCCTGGATTCACTCCTGGATCAAACGTAACGCCATCATCAAGTCCTGGGGTGAGTGTGTCGATCTCGGTGCCGTCACTCACGATTCCCGCGTCGAGCGCACTCGGCGTTCGTGAGACGGGCATCCTGGAAGGCCGTGGGCCGAGCCGAGTGCCAATCGTTCGTTTCATCGATCCCGAGCAGCGGTTCGGCACTGTGCTTGCGGGAACACCGATCGTGACCGCTGGAGGATCGCTGAGTCTTGCTCCGCCAGACATCGTCGTCGGCAAGGTGTCTCGCGTCATCAGCCGGCTGGGTACTGCTGGTCCAGTGCTCGAGATCGAGCTTGTTGCCGACCTGTCGAATCTGTCGTTCGTGCGCATCCTGCTGTATCAGCCAATCACGGAGTCGACGACCCCATGATCGATCGCTTGTTGCCGATCGTGGCAAGTCGCTGGACACGGCTCGTGCTCGTAGGTCTCGTCGTGTTGGGTTTGCAGACGACGCTCTTCACTGATGTGAGGCCGTTCGGTGTGGTCGCCCAGCTGATGTTGCTTCTTGCGGTCGCCGCTGGTGTCACCTACGGATTCGAGGTTGGTGCGATTGCGGGACTCACACTCGGCTTCATGTATGACTGCGTTTTAAACACGCCGCTGGGATTGTGTTCGTTGGTTTTTGGCGGTGCTGCGGCGGCTGCCGGTGCTTTGCAATTCTTCATTCGTGAACCGTCATGGTGGCTGAAGATCGCCGCCATCGTCGGGACGACGTTCGTTGCCGAACTTGTATTTCCGTTTGCTCTCACGATGGTCGGGATCGGTGGATGGGTGCGTCCACGAATGATCTTCGTGGCACTCGGCGTGACGACGATCAATGCCATCGCGTCGCCGCTTGCGCTTATCGTCAGCCGCTGGACGCTCAAGGTGAGCCTCGGTAACTGACCGCGATGGCCACACCAGCATCTCGTTCGCGACTCGTTTCGCTTGGTATCGTCGCGGCGATTCTCATGTCGATTCTGGGGATTCGTATGTGGTTTCTCCAGTCGGTCAAGTTGGAGTTGAACGAGGACATCGTGTTGTCGGTGCGTACGCGCACGATCAGACTTCTTCCTGAGCGAGGCAGAATCTTCGACTCCACTGGGCGCATCGTTGCCGACAACAAGCGCATCTTGACCGCGACGATCGATCGTCAGGTGATTCGTAAGGACTCGGAGCGCGCCGAATTGTTCGCACGACTGAGTGGCCCATTGCAGATGACGGTGGAGGCTCTCGAGCGTCGGTATGACGACAAGCGGTACGGTGTGCTCGAAGCACTCCCTCTAAAAGAGGACGTGTCAGAAGAAACTGCGCTGTATCTCAGTGAGCGTGCAGAGGACTTCCCGGGTATCTACGTACGCGAAGAGTGGAGGCGCAATTACCCCTATGGCGCGATTGGAAGCCACGTGATCGGGTACATGGGTGCGATCCTCGAGTCCACGCTTGCGTATTACAAGTCACTCGATTACGAACCGAACGAACGTGTGGGTGGTTATGGAGTCGAGCAGACCTACGAAACGATCCTGCGTGGCACACCTGGTTACGTACGTTACGAGGTCGATGCCCAAGGTCGACTGTTGCGCCAGCTCGAGCGAGTTGAGCCCGTTCTGGGTAACGACATTCAGTTGTCGATCGACATGCAACTGCAGCAATTCACGGAACAAGCACTCGAGACCCAGCTTGTTCTGCGACGCCGCGTTGAAGCTGGCTTCAATCGCCTAGAGGACGGCACGATCGATCCGGCAAACCCAGATCCCGTGCTCTACAAGGCGCCTGCAGGTTCTGCGGTCGTCATGAATCATGACACCGGTCAGGTCGTGGCAATGGCGTCCTATCCGCGGTTCGACCTGCGCTGGTTCGCAGGTGGAGTGACGAAAGAAAAGTTCGCGCAAATCTTCCCTCAAACCGACGATCCCGACTTGTCAATTCTCGTGAACAGGGCAGTGTCAGGTCGCTACAACCTCGGGTCCTCGTTCAAGCCGTTCGTCGCTTACGCGGCACTCAACTCGGGCCAGCTCGTCGGCGGGGCGAGTTATCGCTATGACGATCGTGGTTCGTACAAGTTGGAGAGCATTCCTGATGATCGCTGTCAGCAGGGAGTGAAGTGCATCTTTCGTAATGCAATCTGTCGTGCAACCGGTGCTCCGTGTCGATACGGACTAGTCAACGTGGAAACTGCACTCGCAGTTTCTTCGGATGCCTTTTTCTACAAGATCGGCGAGCAGATCCTGACCGAGCGTGGCTATCAGCCGGTCCTCGAGCAGCAGGTTCGACTCTTCGGTTTCGGCTCGCCGACAAACGTCGATCTACCGAACGAATATGCCGGCACCATTCCGAGCAAAGCATTAAAGAAGCGAATGGCTGATCTCGGCGCGATCTCTGAGGAATCAGGTCGTGCGTACTACGTCGGTGATCAGATTTTGTTCGCGATCGGCCAAGGCCTGCTGTCCGCCACGCCGCTTCAAGTGGCCAATGCATATGGCGTGTTCGGCAATGGTGGTAAGTTGATGCAGCCGCACGTCGTTCAAGCTGTGCTGTCACCAGGAACTCCTGACCTGAAACCAGGTCTTGCCGACGTGGCCCAGGCGAGCATCCTCGATCGGTTCGATGACGAAGAACCCGTCTCAACAGTCGATATGACGGGTGAGAAGCGCGATGCAATCGTGCGCGGACTCCAGCGAGTAATCACTGGACCCGGCGTGAATTTCGATTTTTATCACAAGACGACTGGCGAATTGCTCTTCAAGGGTTATCCGTACAGCGCGCTGCCGATCGCGGGTAAGACCGGCACGGCTCAAGGCTTGAACAACTTGCCGTGGAACGACTCGTCGGCATTCGGGGCGTTCAGTTTGAGCCCGCAACACCCGTACTCTGCGTTTGCCTATCTCGAAAAGGCGGGCTTCGGGTCACAAGGGGCAGCGCCAGTGACGACGGCAACTGGTGATGCGCTCACGGCTCGATCCCCAGCGCTTCGGCGAGCTTAACGGCCACATGATCGACTAGTTTTACTCCATCATCTGTGACGGTCGACATCTGAAAAAGGACATGA
>JALRJT010000095.1 GCA_023254985.1 Ilumatobacteraceae bacterium
CCACCGAACTCGGCGATCGTGTCGACGAAGCCGAAGTTTTCCGCACCGTTGTAGTTGCGCAGTTCGTGTTCGATGCACGCACCGCCTTTTCCGAGGTCCGGGCACGGCTCATCGAGCAGGCGCGGTGGCATGAGTGGGAAAAGGACAAAACCAATGAGTGCGAGACCGGTCATTGCCGCAAGCGTGTTACGCCATTGGCCGAACACGTCGGGGCGCTTCTTGAAGAGCACGAGGAAGATGGCGAGCGTGACGAAGAAGTGAGCGGTTCCGTAGTACGTGTTCATCAACTTGATGAACCACGCGTGTGGAAGGAACCAATCCTGGATCGTCTCTTCGTGGTAGAGGCCAAGTGCTCGCTCGATACGAATTACGCGCACCGCATTGGTGAACGCATGCAGTGGAATCTCGACACCGCGCACGAGTGCGGAACCGAATTGATTACGAATCAGCGTGTAGATGGCATAGAAGGTGCTGATGATAAGCACTTCTTTCCACCACAGGGTGCGGTGGTGACGGGGGACGGCGACGACCGTGGGGGCAGTGGACGTGTCGTGCACGTAATTCATCGTATTGGCGAACCTGCGCTCGACTGAGTCGCACAAGACCACCTCAGTAGGCTGAGACGCATGTCCTTGACCGAATCCCCCCTCGTAGATCCAGACGTCATTTCGCGAGTCCTCGCAAAGGGCCGCAGCACCGGGGCCGAGTTCGCCGAGATCTTCGTCGAAGACAAGCGGTCGACCTCCGCCGGACTGGACGACAACAAGGTCGAGCAGGTCAACAGTGGTCGCGATCGCGGGGCAGGTATCCGCGTCATCGCCGGCGAGACGACCGGCTTTGCCCACACGTCGGATCTCAGCGAGAGCGGTCTTCTGGCAGCTGCCGAGGCGGCCGCCCAGGCGGCACGGCAGGGAGACGGTGGCGTGCACACGATCGCTCTGCAACCACTCCTTCGCCACCCGGTGAACACCGTTCGAACCTTCCCCGACACCGTCGCCAAGGCGTCAAAGGTGGAGTTACTGATGCGCGCCAATGATGCGGCGCGGTCACTCGATTCGGCGATCGTGCAAGTGTCCGCTGGCTATGGCGACTCGATCAAGCGCATCCTCGTGGCGAACTCGGAAGGTGTGTTCAGCGCGGACACGCAAGTGCGCACACTGTTCCGCATCAGCGCGATCGCCAACGGCGACGCCGGCATGCAAACCGGTTATCAGTCGCTTGGGCACACGATCGGATTCGAAGTCTTCGACGAAAACGACATCGAAGAGCTGGCGATGGCGGCTGCACGACAAGCGCTCACGAAGTTGAAGGCCCGTCCTGCACCATCGAGTGCGATGCCCGTCGTGATCAAGCAAGGCTCAGGCGGAGTGTTGTTCCACGAGGCGTGTGGCCATGGTTTGGAGGCGGACCTCGTCGGTAAGGGCGCGAGCGTGTATCGCGACAAAGTCGGCCAACTTGTCGCATCTCCGCTCGTCACCGTCGTTGATGACGGCACGATGACCGGTGAGTGGGGAGCGATCGGTATCGACGACGAGGGTCATCCCACGCAGTCCAACACGCTGATCGAAAATGGTGTCCTCACCGACTACATGTGGGACTACATCCGTGCGCGACGAGAAGGTCGGCGCCAGAGTGGAAACGGGCGACGCCAGAGTTACGCAGACCTTCCGATGGTGCGCATGACGAACACGTTCGTCACCGCAGGAAAAGAAGACCCAGACGACATCATTCGCGCAACTGAGCGTGGCGTGTACGTCGCCAAGTTGGGTGGTGGGCAAGTGGATACCGCGAGCGGCGACTTCGTGTTCGGCATGGTCGAGGC
>JALRJT010000139.1 GCA_023254985.1 Ilumatobacteraceae bacterium
GGAGCAACGTCTCGTGTGGTTTGCCGTGTGCAAGGAGTGCGGAGGACAACTGCAGCGTGTGGGCGCTCAGGACGTTGTCGTCGGCGAGACCATGGATGAGGAGGAGTGGTCGTTCGAGCATTGCGGCATCGGCAATCAGGCCCGTCGAGTCGTACGGACCCAAATCGTGTGATGGATCACCGAGGTATCGCTCGGTGTAGTGCGTGTCATACAGTCGCCAGTCGGTAACCGGTGCGCCGGCAATCGCAGCATGGAAGCGGTCCGGCGCTCTGAGTACTGCAAGGGCGGAGAGGTAGCCACCGAAACTCCAACCACGAATCGCCACCTTCGTCAGATCTGCATCGGGGCAGAGCGAAGGGAGCTGGTCGAGAACCGAGAGTTGATCAGCGAGAACCGGTGCAGCAAGATCGTTCGCCACCGCTCGTTCCCAGTCGGTGCCAAGACCTGGTGTGCCTGCGCCATCGGCGACCACAACGATGAAGCCCTGATCGGCGAACCATTGTGAGGCGCAATACGCGCTCGACGCCGCGACTACACGCTGAGCGTGTGGTCCTCCGTATGGATCGAATAGCACCGGAAGTGGTCGCTCACTTCGATGTTGTGGGGTGATGATCGCAGTAGGGATGCGCCGCGGCCCCAGTCGATGAAGGCTCACGTGCGGTGTGACGAGTGGAGTTTCGGCGAAATTCTGAAGTGTTGCAGCGTTTGAAACGACGAACCGTGATCGTGTCGCCGACAGTGTCGCAGAACGAGTCACGCAAGTCGTGGACGACATGGCAGAACTACTCACTCCGTCGCCGTTGGTGATGCGCTCGCACGTTGAACCGTCGAGTGCGACTGAGTAGGTATCGAGTACTTCAGGATGTTCGAGATCGTTCGCGCTGATCCACACGTGCGTGTCAGACGATCCAATGACGGATCGCACCTGGAGGTGGGGTGGCGTGAGTGAACGGTCGCTGGTGACGAGGGTGCGAACTCCGCTGCGCTCACCGCACCACGTGAGCGTGCCGTTCGATGCAAGAACCGGGGTGCCGGGGACGAGTTCGACCCAGTGGTCGTCGCGCTCGCTCACGAGCATCGCCGTCTCCCCGTTGCTTGGATTGACACTGAGGAATCGCAGTTCTCGCTGGTCACGACTCTGCACGCCGATGACAAGTCCACCGTTCGTCCAGGTCACGGTTGCCAGGTAGGGAAATGTTGAGTCGTCCCACGTGATCGGAACGTGGGTTCCATCAAGCGTTGCAATGACGAGCTCCACCCGCGCATTTGGAGTGCCGGCTTTCGGGTAGCGCACCGCGCGAGGTTCACCATCGGGTCGAGATGGATCGGCAATCCAGACGGTGTCGACTGGTGCTTCATCGACACGTGCAATGACGAGTCGTTCACCGTTGGGCGACCACCAGTGTCCGCGCTGGCGCCCCATCTCTTCTGCCGCGATGAATTCTGCACGGCCCCAACTCACGAGTTCACCGCCACCCCGTGCGACGGTGACGGTCGATCCGTCCTTGCGTCGAACATGAAGTTCGTTGCCTGCGACATACGCAACCTGCGTGCCACAGGGACTGAGGCGAGGGTCGAACACGCTTGATCCATTCGGCGTGATGTCCGTCGAATCCCCGCTCACTACGTCGACCAGCACAAGTGAGCCCTGGAGAACGAAGACCGCAGCCAACACCTCTGCATCACACGAATAGGAGACGATGCCACCCGCACCTTCGCGGGCTCGCTCGCGTCGCGCGCGTTCGAGTTCTGATTCGTCTGTATTCGCGCCGAACGTCGCCGCATCGACGATGCAGCGTTCGGTGGACGTCGCTACGTCGAAGACCCACAGCGAATTGATCGAATCGGAACCCGACGTAGAACGACAAAACAGGATGCGCGAACCGTCGGGGGAGACGACGATGTTGCGGGGCTCGCCGAGAGTGAGACGCTGCGTTCTCGCGTACTGGCGAGGGAAGGAATCAGTCGTCACGAACAACTCGCGATCTCGCCCGTCGGGTGGAGACGAACGATCTCTCCGACAGCATCATTGTCGATCGCGTGACGCATCATCGCAACATCGGTCGAGATTCCCCACGCTCGAGTGCCGTCGCTCGTCAGGACGGATGCGGCGAGTCTGCTCGGAGACCCATTTCGGTCGTGCATGACGCTGTAGCTCTCCATGACGACGTCACCCGCAACATCTGTAGCGCTCGCAGCATGGCGCTTGGGGAGCGAGTCAATCTCGCGTTGCGGTGAATCGTGGAGGAAGGGATGAGTCGGTGGCGATGATTGATAGGCGCCGAAGGAGTGCTTGGTGGCATAGCCACCGTTGGCCCACACGAATCCCTTCGACTGTGGCTTCTCGCGGAGTTTGACGATCGTCGTTGCAATTGCATGCATCACGTAGTTGTTGAAGGGGCCGCCAGCGAAGGACAGTCCACCGGTGCACGTGAGCCGATCGTTGAGCGAAAGGCCGATGGACCGAGCGCCAAGCTGCACTGCGGATGGAAAGCAGGAGTACAGATCGATGACATCGATGTCCTCGACTGACCACTTTGTGAGTTCGAGTAGCCGTTTTGCTCCGAGGCGAATCGCGGGTGTGTCCGTGAAGGACCAACGATGTGACACGAAGTTGTGTTCGTGTGCATCGGTCCCAGCGATGGGAAACACCCAACGATCGCGAGCGATGCCCATCGAGTCGGCCCAGGATGCGGAACACACGATGAGCGCGGCTGCCATGTCGACGTCGTTGTTTGAGTTCATCAACTTCGTATAGGGATAACCGACCATGCGATTTTCTGGTGCTGCGGTGGTGATCTGTTCGGCGCTAAATCGATCTCGAATCCATGCATTTGGGTTGTCGGCTGAAACGGCACTGAATCGCGACC
>JALRJT010000154.1 GCA_023254985.1 Ilumatobacteraceae bacterium
CGTCGCGATGCCGAAGTCGGCGGCATGCGTGACGTGTCGATTGACGGCAGCGGTTTCGAGAAATGCTTTCGCCGGAATGCACCCTCTGTTGAGGCAGGTGCCGCCAATCGTGTCCTTCTCGATGAGCGCGACGTTCAGTCCAGCAGATGCACCGTAGAAAGCCGCGGCGTAACCGCCTGGGCCTCCACCAATGACCACGAGATCGAATTGCTCAGCCGTACACCACTCCTTTGTCCAAGGTGTTCAACGGTACTCCCGCTCCCACTATTCCTCGATCGCCCATTGACTGTTGTCACCATCGCGGTAGTAGAACACGGTGGCTGACCCGCTGGAGGCAGGGAATGCCACGACACAGCTGACGACGTCCACGGTGGTTTGCGAGCACCACGTCTCACTGCCAGAGCCTGCAACTGGCTCGCTCGCCTCGCCGCCTGCGAGCAATTTCCAGCCCTCGGTCGCATCTTGTCCGTCGATCCCACCGATCGAGACGGTCACCAGCGTGCTCTCGTTCGTCACGTCGAAGGAGTTAACCGCGACGGTCATTCCACCCACGGTCGCGGCCTCGCCGAGGGACAGCACTTTGGCGTCGACGTTCGTCGAGTCGACCGATTGGCGCAACTTGATGCTGCCAGCAACGAGAATTAGCACACCACACACGAGTGACCACAGGATCAACTTGCGCGTACTCACGGCAATCAGCCTACGTCGGTGGTCTGCGCCAGCGATCGGTACCTTTCGTCACAACGTCTCCCGAGATCGTGGGTTAGCGTTGAAGCAGAGTTACGAAACAGCGCACCAGGTGAACATGGGACTACGAGACAAATTCAAGTCAGCAGGCAAGTCGATTCGTGAGATCGACGCCGAGCGCCTGATCGACCGTTTCGAGAAGTTGCGTCTCGCACCCCTGAGCGAACTCGAGCCTCGTTTTCGCACGAAGGCATGTGGCGAGGTGAAGCGAATGACGATCAAGCCGCGCTCCGGAATCCCCTCGACCGAGATCGTGATCAACGATGGCACCGGCGAGGCAACCGTTATCTTCAGCGGGCGACGTCACGTCGCGGGCATCGAACACGGCCACTGCATCGTCGTCGACGGCGTGCCGCACCTCGATCGCAATCGACTCGTGTTCCTCAATCCTGCATACACCCTGCTCCCGCAGGGCGAAGACTGATTCCTCAGCCGACGAGGATCTTTTCAACCGCTGCTTCGGCATCCTCGGTGATGAGTGCCATCACTTCGTCGCCGATGCGCAACACTGTCTCCTTGTCGGGGACGAGCACGCGACTGTCTCGCACGATCGCGACGACCGTCGCGCTGCGTGGAAACTGCAGCTCCTTCAGCGCCTTGTCGCACGCCGGAGAAGTCTCGGCAAGTGTCACCTCGACGAGTTCCGCCTTGCCGCCCTTCAACTGCATCAAGCGCACGAACGATCCGACGGTTACGGCTTCTTGCACGAGACTCGTGATGAGGTGCGGGGTAGAAACGGACACGTCCACGCCCCACATGTCATTGAACATCCAATAGTTGTTCGGGTTGTTTACTCGCGCAACGACTCGCGGCACGCCGAATTCCTGCTTCGACAGAAGCGACACGACGAGGTTGTCCTCATCGTCACCGGTGACGGAAGCGACGACGTCGGCCATTGTCACGCCGGCGGCGGCGAGCACTGCGACGTCACACGCGTCGCCCTGGTGCCATCTGACGCTAGTCGCCGCTTCGTCATCGGCGTATTCGCGCACCACCGAGCGATCGCTCTCGATGATCGTGACCTCATGGCCCGCGGCAACGAGTTGCTCTGCGGTGAAGCGTCCAACGCTTCCGCCCCCTGCAATGACGACCTTCATGGTCAGTGACCCTTCCCGTTCGAGTTCGCCAACGTTGCATCGAAGGCGGTGAGACCGGCGACGCTCGCCATCACATATGCGACGTCGCCCTCTTGGACGACGGTGTCGTCGTCGATGATCACCGCGGCACCGAGCCGACGAATTGCCGACACACGAGCATCCGGCGAATCGAGCGACACGACTCGAGTGCCGACCAGCGACTTGGGCATCTCTCGCTCGACGAGCACGACTTTGGCACTCGGATCGGTCCACTCGACGGCAGGAAGCTCCGGCAGGATTCGACGCATGATGCGCTCCGAGGTCCACTTCACAGTCGCCACGGTGGCGATACCGAGGCGCTCGTAAATCTCTGCGCGCTTGGGGTCATAGATACGTGCAACGACGCGCTCGAGGCCGAACTCCTCACGCGCCACCCGCGCAATCAAGATGTTCGAGTTGTCGCCATTCGTCACTGAAGCAAGCGCTCCCGCGCGCTCAATGCCAGCCTCGATCAACACATCACGGTCGAACCCGATACCCACAATCGTCTGCCCGGTGAATCCTTCGCCGAGTCGACTGAAAGCTTCAGGCTTGCGGTCGATGACGGCGACGGTATGACCTGCCTTGGTCAACTCGCGTCCCAAGGTCGAGCCCACTCTCCCACACCCGACTATGACAACGTGCACTGCTTGCTCCCTCTGTTGCACGCATCAGCGTAGGCGACAGACCCTCCGACCCCGTCGAATCTGTGTCAGGCTGTATGTCGCATATGGCACGGGTGGCACGAGCAAGCGGTTTCAAACGCTTCATCATCGGGAATCCAATCGCCACATCCGAGGACGCCCATCACCGGCTTCCAAAGAAGGTTGCGCTTCCGGTCTTTGCAAGTGATGCCATTTCCTCGACTGCGTACGCGACCGAGGAAATCCTCATCGTGTTCCTTTCGTTTGCCAGTGTTGGCGTTGCCGCCTACAGCCGGCTCGTGCCGATCTCGATTCTCGTCGTCATTCTGCTTGCGATCGTGGTCAGCAGCTATCGCCAAACGATCTTTGCGTACCCCAACGGTGGTGGCTCGTATGTCGTGTCACGTGAGAACCTCGGGAAATACCCGTCACTCGTTGCCGGTGGTTCGATGCTCGTGGATTACATCCTCACCGTCGCGGTATCGGTTGCAGGTGGAGTCGCCGCAATCATCTCGGCGTTCAACGGGCTAGCCCCATACCGCGTCGAGTTGTGTATCGGCTTCATCGTCATCCTGACGCTCGCCAACTTGCGAGGCCTCAAGGAGTCAGGTGCCCTCTTTGCACCACCGACCTACTTGTACATCGTCGTGCTCTTCACCCTGATCGGCGTCGGACTCTTCAAGGTGTTCTTCCAAGACTTGCCCCCGATCGCCCACGACTCTGAGGTCGCCCAGGAGTTGCTGCATGGCACGAATGCCGTGACGCTCTTCTACTTCCTCAAGGCATTCTCATCGGGTGCTGTCGCCCTCACGGGAATCGAGGCGGTTGCAGACGGCGTTCCGACGTTCAAGAAGCCCGAGCCGCGTAACGCGTCCATCACCCTCGTGATCATGGCCGTCATCTTGGGAACGAGCTTCTTCGGTCTCAGCGTGCTCGCCCAGCATCTCGAGCCACTGAAGGACGAAGAAGGACTTATCCGCGACACGGTGCTCGCCCAGCTCGCCGAACAGGTTTATGGCGGGCGGAACATCTTCTTCTACATCACGCAGTTCGCCACGTTCGGAATCTTGATCCTGGCCGCGAATACCGCGTATGCGGACTTTCCGCGACTGTCCTCGATCATCGCCAAGGACAACTACCTCCCTCGCCAGTTCATGAATCGGGGAGATCGTCTCGTGTTCTCCAACGGTGTGATCTTCCTCGGCGTCGCCGCGTCGGTCCTCGTGTGGTCGTTCGGTGGTCTCGTCAACTTGCTTATTCCCCTCTACGCAGTCGGCGTGTTTACGGGTTTCACACTCAGCCAATCCGGAATGCTCGTCCGACACTTCAAGCTCAAGGAGCGCGGCTGGGCTCCGCGCGCGGTGATGTCGGGAATTGGTGCCGCCACGACCACCCTCGTCGCGGGAATCGTCGTCGTCGTCAAGTTCACCGACGGAGCGTGGATTCCTGCCGTCGTCATTCCGACACTGGTGCTGTGTTTCACCGCAGTGAACCGCCACTACACGCGGGTGCGATCCTTCCTCCAGGTCCAAGAGGGCTACCGCGCTCCCTACCACACGCACTTCGTCATCGTGCTCGTCGGATCGGTGAACCAAGGCGTGTTGCGCGCACTGCGGTACGCCGAGAGCCTCCGCCCCGACCGCCTAATTGCGCTTTCGGTCATCCAGACCCCAGAGGATCGCGAGCGCCTGAACAGCGAATGGGCGAAGTACGACATCAACGTCGAACTCGACACCGTGACGTCGGAGTTCCGTGATCTCACTGAACCAATCCTCAATCGCATCAACGAGCTCGATGCTGAATACCGCGACGATCTGATCACCGTGATCATCCCTGAGTTCGTCACGAGTATCAAGTCCCAGTGGTTGCACAATCAGTCCGCACTCGCCATCAAGGCCAAGCTGCTGTTCCGGCCAAACACGGTCGTGACCTCTGTGCCAATCGTCATCCCGTAGCGCGAACTTCGCGCGCGCAACACCCGCGCAATACGGTGTCGGCATGGATTCTTCAGTGCATTCGCAGCGGTTCGCCGTCGTCGACACCGAAACGACGGGACTCGATCCGCAGTCGTGTCGTATGTTGCAGTTGGGCATCGTCATTGCCCGTAGCGACGGGTCGATCGAATCCGAGTTCGCAACCTACGTCCGCCAACACATTCCGGGTCGCGGCAAACTCGGCGCCTTCGAAATACATGGCATCACTCGGCGCGACGTTCGCACTGGGCTACCGGTCGGTGTCGCCATCGACCACCTCAATTGGGCACTGCGCAATGCCCGATTCGTGGCCCACAACGCGAAATTCGATATCGGCTTCCTCGTGGCAGAGGCGCAACGAGCATCACGTATGTTGGAGATTGACAAACCCATCTGCACCCTCAGACTCGCACGATCCCTCGAAGATGGTCGCAAGCAGTCGAACACGTTGCGAGCGATCGCCGAACGGTACAAGGTCACCGAACGAGCGAACCACGATGCGCTCGAAGACTCGCGGGTCGTCGCCCGACTCCTACCGCATCTCTTTTCCGCCGCGGGTATCGAGCGGTTGGACCAACTCGACCGCTTCGCGCCGTAGAACTCAGCTGCCGTATCGGGCGAGCACGGAACGTGCGGCTCGTGCACCGAGACCTGACCACTTGGCAGGCTCGACAACGCTCGCCTCAGTTCCTGCACGGAGCAGCAGTCGTCCGAGCCAGTGCTCGCTCGTCACCGCCATCTTCACGACGATGCGACCGTCTGCGGACTCTTCACGGGATACGTACGGATACTGCTCCACGATCCAGCGCGCCTTCGGCGACACCGACAGAGTCACGAATTCCGTGGCATCGGCGAACCAGGTCTCATCGTTGTCGTCCATCTCAATGACGGGAACCGTTCGCCCGGTGAAGTCCAGCGCATCGATGCGATCGATGCGGAACGTGCGCATCTCTCCGGACGCAGAATCATCTCCCTGCACGTACCAGTTGCCGAACGACTCCAAAATGCGTCGCGGAACGACGTTGCGCTCGGAACGGCTCGCCGTCGACGGCGTGAAGTACGAGATCTTCACCTCTGCGCCTCGGTCGAGCGCATCACGAAGTTCTTCGAGGTAGCGAACAGCGCGCAGATCGACGGTGACACCTACGTCATCCTTGGGCAACAGTGACTTCAGCTTGTTGAGCGCACTCGCCAGTGGACCGTTACGGTCCGCTCCCGGGATGCGCATCGCCGCATCGCGCATTGCGCTCAACACGAACACCTCGGCGGAGGTCAGCTGCAGTGGTCGCCTGAACATGTTGGGCACTTCGGCGATCACCCACTCTTCGTCAACTCGCACGTCGATGAGCGCGTCCGGCGTGTACGGGGGCACACCACACATGGAGACCATCATCAGGTCGTCCATCAGTTCCTTCTCACTCAGTCTGAACTGCTTGGCCATGTCGGCAAGGCGAACCTGGCCGCGCTCGAGGATCCACGGCAACATGACGAGCAGGCGCTCGACTCGTTCACCTGCACTCCGCGGTCCACGGCGTTGACGACGCAGTCTCACGACGAGAGCTCCGCAATTTCGCGAAGGGCACCGATGACGTGATCGCGCACGAACGGAGGCGAGAGCACCTCTGCACGATCGACCATCGCGAACAGCCACGACTTGAATGCGGCCAAATTTGCACAAGGAATCGAAAAATCCATCGACCCGTCGGCATTCGTCGCTACCACTGATTCCTCACCGAATTCTTCACGTACACGCGAGGCAAGCACTACATCAACGCGCACGACTGCATGCGTCGCCTCGGCTTCGCCATCGGCAAGCATGTCGCGCTCGGTTGGCACTGCGCGAGCGAGATCGAACCCGACTGGTCGATCGAACGAGCCCTTCGCGCCGACACCGATCGACGACGCGATTCGCGCCGAACTCGCCGACTACGTCGCTCGACGCAAGACCGAGATCGGCACAGCGGAGATCGCCTGATCGTTCCGACGGGTCGGCCCGGCGCAGTCTCACCTCGGGGCCGATAACGTGGAGAGGCTGTCTTCCTGACAGACCTGCGCGGTCCGATACCGCCCGGGTACCTCGATTCGCCGCGAAAAATTCCATGACCGATACCAGCGCCCCCGAATTCGGAACCTTCGATTCCGAGGGCAACTACATCCCCCGCCAGATCATCGACGCCGACCTCGGTGGCGTCGACATCGAAGAGGCCTACACCTCCACCATGGTCCTCGTCGAGGACGGACA
>JALRJT010000027.1 GCA_023254985.1 Ilumatobacteraceae bacterium
CGGTATAGCTATGACAGACCGCAGTGACAGGTCCACGCTTGGACAGCGTCGAAATCGCGTCCTGCACGACAGCCACATCGTCCGCGAGCGATGTGAACGGGAGATCGACCGTATGACAGTCTGCGCCGTCACGCGTCAAACGCTCAATGACGGGCAACCACGTCCACGAAGAGAAGAACGATCCGTGGACGAACAGGATCGACGAATCGGCCATCAGGGGGTGTGGCCGTCGTTTAGCGGTAGGTGTTGTTGCTGGTGTGATCTCCGGCGAGCCAGCGCTTCAAGGTTGCGTGCGCGTCCTTGCGACGATCCGCGTTGATCTTGTCCGCACCAGGCGCATCACAGGTGAACTCAAGCAACATCCCGTTCGGGTCCTCCGTGTACAGCGAGCGACAGTAACCGTGCTCCAACACATAGGTCCCCTCGGGCTTCCACTGCGCCTTCTGCAGACGCTCGAAGATCGAATCCTGGGTCTCTTTGGTCACGTTCAACGCAATGTGACGGAACGGCGACGGCGTGAGATCGGGATCGAATTGGTCCTGGTCGGACTTGTTGGCGAACTGGAAGAACGCGAGCGCACTGCCGTCTGGCATGCCGAAGAAGCAGTGGCAGTACACGCGTACCGCGCCAAACAACTCGTCTGCCTCCGACCATGTTGCAACGAGTGGCAGTCCGACGAGATCCTCGTAGAACGCACGGGTCGCCTCTAGGTCCTTGGACAAATAGGCGGTGTGGTGGAGTCGAAGTGGTGTAGTCGTCGTGCTCATCGCTGTCTCCTTTTGAACTGACGGTTGTCCTGCGTCCAGCTGTCCGCCATTCGGACACCCTGCCGCACTGCGTACATTAGACCACCCTGCTGGAGCGCTTGCAACGCCAGGTCCAACTCGACCCGAAGGGGGTCAGTACGGCTTGTCTCCGAGGATCGTCGCGCGATGCATCACCCGTCGATGGGGCATGTAGTCAGCCGTCGCGTAGTGCTGGGTGAGACGGTTGTCCCAAAATGCGAGGTCGTAGGGCTTCCACTTCCAGCGAACCGTGAACTCCGGCTTCGCCACGTGAACCGCCAGATACGCAAGCAGGCTCGCGGACTCTGCGGCGGTGAGCTCCATGATGCGGGTCGTGAACGAGGCATTCACGAACAGCCCCTTCTTCCCCGTGACTGGGTGGGTGCGGATGACTGGATGGACGACTGGTGGATTCTTGCGACGAGCCTCGGCAAGGCGCTCACGCGCTTCGTCGGAATTCCCATAGCGCTCGACGGTGAAAGACGCCGCCATGTCGTGTTCAGCCGTGAGCGAGGAAAGAAAACCTTGCATCGCCGGCGACAATGCCTCGTATGCGGCGATGCAGCTCAACCACAAGGTGTCGCCGCCACTCGGAGGCAGGACTCGAGCAGATAACAACGCACCCATTGGAGGGGTCTCGATGAACGTGACGTCGGTGTGCCAGGTGTCGGAATCCGGTGGATTGTCATCGTTGGTGTCGAGAACGATGATCTCCTCCACCTCAGAATCGTGCGGATAGAACGGATGCACGTGCAGATCCCCGAACTTCGCGGCGAGATCGCGGTGTTGAATCGGACTCAACGGCTGATTCTCGAAGAACAACACGTGATGTCGATGGAGCGCATCGAGG
>JALRJT010000199.1 GCA_023254985.1 Ilumatobacteraceae bacterium
CGCAAATTTCTCGTCATGACGAGAGCCTCACTGCTCCCACGGCGGGGTCCATTCGCCGGCCAGTCGAAATGAAAGCCCTGCGTCATCTTCTATTCGTTTTGCCACATGCAACTCCGCGGCATCGCCGCCATACCGCTCAAGAGCCCGCTGGAATGCGTTCGTGGCTGCAATCGTCATCGGCAACTCGGCTGCGACGTGTTCACTCAGTTCACCGATCAGACCGAGGTCCTTGGCGCACAGACCAAGAGTGAACGATGGGTCATAGTGACCTGCGAAGATTGATGGTGCGTCATGGCGGGCCACAAAACTGTCACCAACACTGTCGACGATTGACTTCCAGAGGATGCCGAGCTCCACGCCATTGGCAACACCGACTGCGAAGCCCTCGCCGAGTGCGGCCGCGGTGATGAACCACAGTTGATTGGTCACCAGTTTGACGACGTTTCCGGTGCCGCGAGGTCCGCAGTGGATGACCTTGCCGAGGTGGGACAACACTGGAGTCACCGTCTCAACCTCGTCCACAGTTCCACCGACAAAGAGGGTCAGTCGCCCATTGCGGGCACCATCGACCGCTCCAGTGACCGGCGAATCGAGAACACCGACCCCCGCCGGAGCATCTGCAGCGAGGACATCGAGGAGTTCACGTCGATTGGTCGTCAGATCGACCCAGAGAGAGCCCGCCCTCAACGAATCGAGTGCGGTGCTCATCACCGCACTCACGTGTTCTGGACGTGGAAGCGACGTAAGGAAGATGTCGGCGTCGATCGCGCACTCAGCAGCCGACGTCGCCCGTGATGCTCCGTCCCCAACGACTTTCTCAAGCGCCGACTCATTGAGGTCATAGGCCTTCACGTCGTATCCCGCGGCGAGGAGCCGGGAACACATGGGGCCACCCATGTTTCCCAATCCGACAAATCCGATTCGCGGACGATTCACGTCGCTCCCAAGCCCCATCTCGTCGTCCCCCAATACCACCCGAAACTTACCCCACTCGATACTCCAACATGAAGGTCACGACGCCCCAAAGGGACGGGGCGTCAGTACTCTGTGCCCATGGATCAACGATCTCGGCGTTCGTTTCTCGCTCTGTCGCTCTCCTCGCTGGCGTGGATGTTCTCACCGGGTTCAGCACAGGCAGCGATTTCGGCCGGCTCGCCCTGCAAGGTGGCGGGTCGCGAGCGAACGGTGAAAGGCGTGACGTTCGCCTGTCGAAAAGTGAACGGCAAACTCGTGTGGAAGCGAAAGAAATTCGCAACCATTGACGCCGTCGTCACCACACGAGTACTCGAGAGCGCTGCTCTCGCAAGTGGTGCGTCGGCGGTCGTCGAAGTCGCACTTTCTCGTGGCGGATCTACAGGAGTCATCGTCTCTCGCAGCCAAGATGGCCTGAGCGCATTTCGCGCCAACTGCACCCATCAAGGGTTCCCTGTCACGCGCGTTGGCAAGGTACTCGAGTGTGAACTGCACGGCTCACAGTTTGACCCCGCAACTGGTGCTGTAGTCACCGGCCCCGCGAGTCGTCCATTGCTTCGCTACGAGGCGACCGAGTCCGACGGCTCGATCTTCGTCACGGTTCGCCCAGCGTGACCGTCACACTTCGATCCTTCACTCCTGACGACGCACCACGACTCTCGGAGCTTGCGACCGCCTCGAGTTGTGCAAACGGTCACCCGATTGCAGTGACCACAGAAGAGATTCTCGAAGAGTTCTCCATTCCGAATTGTGATCCAGCGACCGACGTCGCCGTTGCCTGCATTGGCGAGGAGATCGTCGGTTACGGCTTTACCTACATGTTGCATAACCCAGGCGGCGATGAACGCTGCTATGTCTTTGGCCACGTCGATCCCCCGATGCGTAGACGAGGGATTGGCTCACTCATTCTTGATGCAACGATACGCCGCGCATCCGAAATCCTGAGGTCCTCACATGGCACTGGCAACCAATTCGTGCGTACCGACTGCCTCGACACCAACGCTGATGCGCGCGCATTGTTCGAACGGGCGGGCCTCCTGCCAGTGCGTTGGTTCACCGAACTCGCTCGAACCATCGAGCCCCCACTCGAGACAACCATTCTGGAGGACGTCTCCGTTGAACCGTGGTCGGCACACGACGAGGAGGTGCTAAGGGCGCTGAAGAATGATGCATTCGCTGACCACTGGGGCTCGACGCCGACCTCACCCGAGAACTGGCGGCAACTCACGTCGGGATTCGGAGCCCGGCCCGATCTCTCCTTTGTCGCCGTGGCCGACGGGACCCCGGTGGGCTTGCTTCTCACTCACCGCTACCCACTTGATGACGAACTCATCGGCGCGCGCTATGGATGGATCGACAAACTCGCTACGTCACGATCGTGGCGCGGCAAGGGCATTGCGAGCTCGTTGATTGCACATGCCATCGATGCATACCGAGCCGAACATCTCACTCATGCGGCACTCGGAGTCGACGCCAGCAGTCAAACTGGCGCCAATCGGCTCTACGAGAGTCTTGGATTCACCACGTTGCGCAACACGGTCACTTACTCCACGACACTCCACTAATCCAGGACCACGCCGGCTCCGGAAGTTGGCCAACGCATGGCCTCCTTTCTGTGCAGCATGAACGGTTCGCAGTTCGATCCGGCGACTGGCGAAGTGCTGAAGGGAGTGGTTAGCCAACCGCGTCTTCGCTACACAGCCGAAGAACGCGATGGTGGCATCTGCGTCACTGTGCAACCCTGACGCAGAGATCGACCGCTACGAGCGATCTGCAATTTCCTTCACCGCTGCCATCCCATAGAGGATTGCGCCGGTGAGGACGACGAAGAAGATCACGCAGCCAAATCCGAACAACGCAGCTTGTGACATGACTTACCGCTCCTTCGTCGAGGCGACCAAGAACGCACCGAGCGACAGAATCGACGGGACCCACACCCCGACGAAGATTCCATTGAGTCGATCGAACACTTCGTCACCGCTGAAATAGAGATACACGCTCATGACCAAACTGGCCGC
>JALRJT010000208.1 GCA_023254985.1 Ilumatobacteraceae bacterium
TGTCGCCGATGATGTTGCGCAGGTGACGCACAGCTTCAACGACGTTGCCGGTGCCGGCCTCGCCTTTCGAGCGGATCAACGCCGCACCTTCGCTGACGCGGCGGAGTGCCTCGCCGAGATTTGTTGCACCGCACACGAACGGCGCGGTGAAGGCGAACTTGTCGATGTGGTGCGTCTCGTCGGCGGGAGTCAGAACTTCTGACTCGTCAATGAAGTCGACACCCAGGGACTCAAGAATTTGCGCTTCCACGAAGTGACCGATGCGAGCCTTGGCCATCACCGGAATCGACACTGCAGCCTTGATTCCTTCAATCATCTCGGGGTCGCTCATGCGCGCCACCCCTCCATCGCGACGGATGTCCGCGGGAACACGCTCGAGGGCCATCACCGCAGTCGCACCTGCGTCTTCGGCAATCTTGGCCTGGTCGGGGGTGACCACGTCCATAATCACGCCACCCTTGAGCATTTCGGCCAAGCCACGCTTGACCTTCATCGAACCTGTTGAAGAGTGCGAAGTCATGGGGTCAAGCGTACCGAGGGCAGCTGAGGTTGGTTCAGCCGTGCTCGATTTACGGGTACTTGACCGTCTCAGGGTCAATGCCCGGGGCGACGATTGCCGTCTTACCCGCACGTGCAACCTCGACGAAAGTCTGTCCCGGCGTCAACTTGATCGGCGCGCCAGCGGAGTCGGTCAGCGTGAACGGCTTCAGACGATCGTCACGGGTCCACTTGCCCTCGTACATCACGCCATTGGTGAAGACGTATGCCTTGCCGGAACCAACGGACTTTGCTGTCGGGCTGTAGTTGTTGGTGTATTCCGTTTCCAACACGACGACGTTTGGAACCGCAAGCTGGACGTCCTCGGAGTCCATGTGCGGCTTGTCATCCGAGAGACGCTGGAACTCCTTCGACGCTGAATCCCAGATCCAGTGCACCTTGACACCGTCCATCGAGATCTTCACACCGTCGGTGTCCTTGGAAGTCGACGCATTGGCGTCGCTCACTCCGCGGTAGACGAACTGCTGCGCTGGTGGCTTGGATCCACTCGGTGCCAAGGTCCACAACTTCGTCGTTTCAGCGATCAGGTTGTGGGGTGCGGTGCGCTCGTCGTCGCGGGTGAATCCGCCGTCCTTGTTCGCAACGGTCCAACTGAGATCGACGAGATCAGAATCTTGGATCGCGGCCGAGACCTTTGCGTTACCACCGCTCCAGACGAACAACGGCCTGTTCATCGAACCAAGCAGGTTGATGTCCTGCATGCGACCGGAACGGATGGGACCGACCGGATCCGAACCTTCGCTGTGGAACACCGCGGCAAAGCGGGTCAGTTTCTCGACGTTTTCCTCAAAGATGATGTCGGCCTGATTGATGCCGTACTGTGGTCGCGCCTTTGGATGGTTGTCGATCTTGACTGCCATCGCCGGTCGTTCGGCGGCCGCATCATCGTCAACAGGAAGTCCGGTCAACGGATACACGACCTCTGCAACCGTGGTCGTCGGTGCTTGAGTGACCGGAGTCGCAGTCTCAGTTGGCGAGCCCGATCCTCCACACGCTGCGAGCACTGCAGAAACGGCAATGAATGAACTCAAGACGAAAATACGTCGGCGCATAGGTCAGATCTCCCTCAGCAGAGCAATGCGCTCAGCCAGTGGTGGGTGGGTCTGAAAAAGTTTATGCCACGTGCCCAGTCGACCCGTGTCTTTCACACCCGACAGCGGCTGCTCAATCCACATGTGAGCCGTAGCCATGCTGGCCGAGTGGGTCACCGTGGAATCTGCCTGCAACTTCTCGAGCGCCGAGATGAGACCCGGTGGGTACCGAGTCATCCGCACGGCGGAGACGTCTGCGAGCGTTTCACGACGTCTGCTCACGGTTGCCTGCATGATCTTGCCGATGAGTGGCGCGAGGATCAACAACACGATGCCGATCAGCGCGAGCGGATTGCCACGGTCTCCACGATCCCCATCACGATGCGCTCGCCCACCGTTCCACCACATCATCCGCAGGGCAATATCAGTCACGATCGCAATCGTTCCGACGAGCGTCACAGCAAGGGTGCTCACCAAGATGTCGTAGTTCTTGATGTGCGACAATTCGTGAGCGACCACACCTTCGAGCTCGACACGGTTCATCGCATCCAACAATCCGGTCGTCACCGCGATCGCCGCATGCTTCGGGTTACGTCCCGTGGCGAACGCATTCGGTGCCGGATCGTCAATCACGTACACCTTGGGCTTGGGCAATCCGCTCGCGATGCAGAGTCCCTCGACGAGGTTGTGCAACCGCTTGTACGTGACCTCATCAGCGGGATGTGCCCTACTCACCGCTAGTGCAACAGAATCAGACTTCCAATACGAGGTGAAGGCGAACACTGCCGACAACGCGAAGGCGATGATCAGTCCGTTCGTGCCATTTCCGGCGAGTGAACCAACGGCAATCCCGACGATCACGACGAGTACGACGAATCCAATCAACAGCAGGACGGTGCGTCGCTTGTTCGACGCGATCAAGTCATTCATCACGAACCAAAGTTCACGCTTGGGGGCGTCGACGCTGCTGGTTCGGCCTCGAAGAATTCGCGTTCTGCGAAGTTGAACATGCGAGCGACGACAACGTTGGGGAACTTCTGAATCGCGGTGTTATACGCCGCTACCGAGTCGCCGTAGAACTGGCGCGCATAGGCGATCCGGCTCTCGGTGTTCGACAATTCTTCCTGGAGCGACACGAAGCTTGCATTGGCTTTCAAGTCGGGATAGGCCTCCGACAAGGCGAACAACTGACGAAGCGCACCACTGAGGGCGTTGTCGGCAGCTGCTTGCTCGTGCGGAGTCGCACCAGCCGCAAGCGATGCACTACGCGCGGCGATGACGGCCTCGAGTGCTACTCGTTCGTGGTTCGCATAACCCTTTACGGTCTCCACGAGGTTCGGGATCAGATCCAAACGGCGCTTCAACTGAACATCGATCTGGGACCAGGCATTGTCGACTTCGATACGCCGGCGCACCAGCTGGTTATACACAACGACCACCGCCACGCCCACGAAGGCGATAAAGACGACCACGATGAGGAGGGAGTTCATGCCCTCATTCTACGACCGAGCGTGCGCACCATAGGTGCACTGATCAGCGCTCGACTGCGCGCGAACGCCGAAGGACGCGATCCTGGAACATCGTGACGAATCGATTCTGCGGGATGATCAATTCGCGCTCAGTTTCTGCGCGCAAAAGCTCTCGATAGATATCGATGTACCGATGCGCAAGCGAGGTCATCGAAAACGTCTCTGCGCGCTTCCGGCCACCCGCGACGAGTCGGTCACGCAGCTCATCATCTTCAAGCATCGAGCGCAAGGCTGAACCGAGTTCGACTGCGTCGCCCGGTGGCACGAGGATGGCGTTTTCGTCATGAAGCGCCACGTTGCGATACCCGTCGATGTCGCTTGCCACGAGTGGTGCGCCAGCCGCCATCGCTTCCAGCAGCACGATGCCGAAGGATTCACCACGCAATGACGGCGCACAGAACACCGAGCACGCAGCCAAGCGATCGAGCTTGTCCTGGTCGGTGATTCGACCGAGCCAGGAGATTCGTTCATCTCCGCCATAGGTGTTGCGCAAGTCATCGATCCCGACTCCGTCCGAGGCGACCCACAAGCGCACATCGCGCGACACATGCCGCATCGCCTCGAGAAGTGTCTCGAGGCCCTTGCGAGGCTCGTATCGACCACAGAAGAAGATCGTCGGTTGATCGGCGCGCTTGATGTCGGGTCGCCGATAGCGCTCGATTTCGATGCCGTTGAACAGAATCGTGTATTCCCCGCCCAGATAACGCTCGGCAAGTTCGCGCGCTGCTTCCGATACCGCGACACGGGTAGACAAATGGTCGGCACCCCAGCGCGCCGTCTTCGATAGCACGCGATAGGCAGCCGACTCTCCCGCCGAATGGAAAGTTCCCACCGTCGGAGCGAGTTGCAACAACAGTGCCGTCACCGTGGGACCAGGAACTAGTGGTTCATGGAGGTGGATCACGTCGAAGGCCTCGTCGTTCAGCGCGCGAATCGTGCGCAGCGCCGCCGATGGGTCTGGAGCAAGTGGTGCGACGGAGCCGTTCGCGCTCGCGGGCAAGCTGTTTCCGAGCGGCGTCACGAACGGTTCGGGTGGCGGCCCGTCGCATGGCGCAAGCACCCTCACCTCGTGCCCGAGCCTGCGCATTTCACGCGCGAGACCGAGTACTTGTGCCTGGACTCCTCCGGGTATCGAGATGCTGTACGGGCTCACCATCGCGACGCGCAGCATGTCCACCTCATATACGGTAGGCCGACGAACAAAGGAATCGACGCCAGATGAATACACCGTCCCAATATCCAGCAGTGAGTCTCGTCGCGACGCCGACGAAGCGTCATGCCATCATCGATCTTGCTGTCGAGATTGAGCGACGTGGGTTTGCAGGAATCGCCTGTCCAAGCCTCGGCGCCACGATGTCCTTGTGCACGTCACTTGCTCATGCCACGTCGTCGATCTCCTTCTGGACGTCGATCCAACCGATTTATTACAACCATCCATTCGAACTCGGCAACACCGCCGCGCACATTCACGAAATCTCAGGTGGTCGGTTTGCTCTCGGACTCGGCGTGAGCCACGAACCCGTGACCAAACGGCTCGGCGTCACAGTCGCACGACCGCTTGCCGACATCGAGCAGTACGTCGCACAGATGCGTGCGAATGAACGATTCAGCGGTCAACTCCCATCAATCCTGCTCGCCACACTGCGCGACAAGATGCTCGCCCTCGCGACCCGGATCGCACAAGGCGCGATCTGGGCGAACGCGTCACTCAGTGCCATCCCCCGCCAAGTTTCGTCGGTCATTGCGGCTAAACCGGATGGATTCCGCCTCGCCAACATGATTCCGACTGTGATCGACGATGACGTTGCTGCAGCACGTGCGGTCAACCGCAAGACTCTGACCGGTTATGTGATCCTCCCTAACTATCGCAACTACTGGCGCGCAGCGGGTTACGTCGAAGAAATGGATGCGATCGAGTCCGTCATCGACTCGACCCCAAAAGAATCTCTCGCTGAAAAACTCATCGCCACGATGAGCGACGGGTGGCTCGATGACTGCACGATCTCGGGACCTGCGTCACATGTGCGCGACCGCCTTGCCACATGGTCAGAGGCTGGAGTCCAACCGATTGCCGTGATGTCCTCGACGAGCGGTGGTCAGGCAAAAGCAATCGGCGAACTCTTCGCCGCGTATCAGTAGCCTGGGTCGCTCGGCCAGTTCGGCTGGAACAAGTGCCACTGCTCGGGTGAACGACGGATGAGTGCCTCGATCTCACTCGTCACGATCTGTGATATCCGCACCACGTCGTCCCGCAACGAACCCTCACGAGATGCGTGGATCGGTGGGCGCACAACCGCGTGGTGCCCGTCTAATCGATTCGTGAAATACGTTGCGAGCGGAATGATCGGAGCCCCCGTACGAAGCGCAAAGAATGCAGGTCCACTCGGCACGGTGGTGGTCTCTCCGAAGAACGTGACCTTTGCACCATTCCGAACTCCTTCACGCGGAATGTCGCGGTCGCACAGCAGCGCAACGACATGGTTCGCTCGCAACGCCTCGTTCACGGCGATCCCCGCCCGATCGTCAAGCGGAATGATGTTGAATCCCAGTTCCTCCCGCACGCCCAGGAACCAATCGAACAAGTCGTCGTTGTCCAAACGCTCAACGACTGCAGTGAGTGTGTAGCCACGTCCGACAAGCCATCGGCCCGCCCACTCCCAGCCGCCGAGATGCGGCAGTGCGAGAATCGTTCCCTTCCCCGCCTCGGCACTCCGTTCAATGTGTTCCATACCGTCGACGGTGAATGACGAATTTATCCTGCGCATCGGAACCTGGGCGAGACGGAACGTCTCCAAGTAGTACCGCGCGTAACTTTCGAACGCGGCCTGTGTCATCTGGCGAATCGCAAGCGTTGAGGCGTTTGGCACGATGCGGCGAAGATGACGCTCCACCATGTGACGCTTCGAGCGCATTGCCAGTGCGAGTGGCCCCGACAGCGCGAACGCAGCGCCGGAGACGACTGGTGTCGGACTCAGCTTGGCCGCGAGCGATGCGAGTCGATACCCGGCAGTGGTGAGCGCGTCGTTACCGCTGCGACGTGCGTCGTTCACGACGTTTGACGACTACGACAGCCGCTTGCGTCGAGCGAACTTGGCGCGATAGTCGTCCCGTCGCGCACGACGCGAAGCTCGCCTGCTGCGCCGCACCTCAATGCGTTCGGCAACGATCGGAGCAACGGCGGCCTGACGCCACACCTTGATGAAGCGCTGGAGCGCCGTCATGGTGACGAGGACGAGCATTGCTGCCATGATCCACACGATGAGCGACTCAAACAGCAATCCGACGCACAATACGATTATCCGCTCCGCACGCTCCATCAGCCCGCCCTTTGCGTTCAGACCGAGCGACTCCGCCTTGGCGCGCTCATAGGAAATCAGCATCGACACACCCATGATCGAAAACGGAATGAGCGAGAGGCGCGGATCCTTCGTGGTGGCAAAGAACCACGCCACACCGCCGAACAGCAGCGCGTCGGTGACCCGGTCAACGACCGAGTCGAAGAACGCACCGCGTTGGCTCGCAGAATTCGAGGCCTTGGCGAGCGCGCCGTCGAGCAGATCGGGAAGCGCGGAGCAGATGACGAGGAAGAGCCCAAGCTGGAGAGCACCGGCACCGATCGACACCGCAGCGGCAACGGCAACGACCATGCCGAGCAAGGTCAGATGGTCAGGCGACAGTCCAGTCTTGCGCAACGTCTCCCCAACGGGTCGCACGACTTTTTCCACCTGGACGCGAAAGCGACCGTCAAACATCGCTGTCAGCCTACTTTGTCGTCTTGGTCGGGGTTCGCCTCAACGAGACACTCCACGATGGCGCCGTCAACGGCATCGACGAGCACGAGACCGCGCTTGAGTGGTGGCTCTTCTGCGCTGTAACACAGCACTCGCCACGTCGGCCGACTCCGTAGTCCTCGCCAGACCTGCTGCGCAGAGGCATGACCAACCGGAAACTCGACAGCTTGCGATGCGCGCACGAGGGCATCGCGCTCGTTCACACCCATCTTCCATGCCGAGGTCGCAACGAACACGGCGAACACACCGAGACCGATCGCTGCGTACAACATTCCGTCGTTGACCAGACCCGAGCCTGAGTCGCGCGAGGTGAGCCACAATGCAAGAAGCACGATGGCAACGAGCGCGTAGATGATGGCTGGAATTCGTCGCCGCGAGTTGTCGGGGAATTGATAGGGACCAACGAAGGCAGAGACGTCGAGATCTTCGGGAAGCGAATCGCGAATTTCATCCCCGCTCATTGCGCACCCTCCACTTGCGTCCAACGCGAGCGAATGCGAGATGCAGTGACGTCGAGGGCCTCGGGAAGGATCTTCGTCGTTGCCACCGTGACCATGAAGTTCGTGTCTCCACCCCAGCGCGGCAGGACGTGCACGTGCAGGTGCTGGGCGACGCTGCCACCAGCGACCGCACCGAGGTTGATGCCGACGTTGATGCCCTGCGGTTTGAACTCGGACTTCAACACTTGGATGCCTTTCGTCACGAGAGCGAACAACTCCGCATGCTCAGACGAAGTGAGTGCTTCGACATCGCTCACCTCGCGGTACGGCAGCACGAGGATGTGACCGGTCGAGTACGGGAACGCATTCATGATCACGAAGCATTCCTTGCCACGGTGGACGATGAAGCACTCTTCGTCGCTCAAACCAGATTGCAGGATCTCCGTGAACACCGATACGTCGGTTCGCTGCGCATGTGAATCGCGCTGCACGTATTGCGCACGCCAACCGTTCCAAATGCGATCGAGCGTCACGACGACAAACCTTGCGGCAACACACCCTTGGTCTCGGCACGAAGATCTGCCATGAAGCTCTCAAATTTGACACCGCGCACCACGTCCCCGCCCCGCGGATTAACGCCAATGGTTTGGTTCGCCACGTCGTCGTCACCCACGACGAGAACATACGGCAATCGCTCCATCTTGGCGCTGCGAATGCGCTTGCCGAGCTGTTCGTCTGCGGCCACCATGTCGACGCGGAATCCCTCGCCACGCATCTGTTCGACCAGTCGCGTCGCATACTCTTCGTGCGCCGTCGTCACCGGCAACACGCGAACCTGAACAGGCGCCAACCAAGTCGGGAACGCACCGCCGTAGTGCTCGAGGAGCACACCGAAGAACCGTTCCACGGAACCGAACAACGCACGATGCAACATGATCGGTCGGTGACGGGCATTGTCGGAACCGATGTATTCGAGACCGAAGCGCTCCGGCAGGTTGAAGTCGCACTGAATCGTGCTCAACTGCCACTTGCGACCGATCGCGTCACGGACGTCAATGTCAATCTTCGGCCCGTAGAACGCAGCATCGCCCTCCTTCACCGAGTACTCGACGTTGTGGCGTTGCAACGCATCAATGAGTGCCGCGGTCGCCTTCTCCCAGATCTCGTCACTCCCCACTGACTTGTCAGGGTCACGCGTCGACAACTTGAATTCGAAATCCTCGAACCCGAACTGGCGCAACACCGAGAGCACGAAGTCGAGCAACGAGGTGATCTCATCGGCCATCTGCTCTTCAGCGCAGAAGATGTGACTGTCGTCCTGGGTGAAGCCACGGATGCGCAGAAGTCCATGCAGCGTTCCTGCTCGCTCATAGCGATAGACGGTGCCGAGCTCGAACAGACGCAGTGGTAGCTCGCGATAGCTTCGCTGACGATCGCGATAGATGAGACAGTGCATCGGACAATTCATCGGCTTCGGGTAGTACGTCCCGTTGTCCATTTCCATCGGCGGGTACATGCCGTCTTTGTAGAAGTGCAAGTGCCCCGAAGTCTCGAACAGGTTCGCATTCGCCAAGTGCGGGGTGAACACGAATTGATAACCGCCGGTCTGATGGCGATGACGGCTGTAGTCCTCCATCAGCTTGCGCACGATCGCACCTTTCGGGTGCCACACCGCAAGTCCGCCACCGAGTTCGGCTGGGAACGACAAGAGATCCATCTCCACGGCAAGCTTGCGGTGGTCACGCTTCTCGGCCTCGGCGAGGCGCGTCAAGTGCTCGTCGAGCGCCGACTTTGACTCCCATGCAGTGCCGTAGATGCGCTGCAGCATCGGACCCTTTTCATTGCCGCGCCAATAGGCACCAGCGACCTTCATCAGCGCGAAGTGACCGAGACGACCGGTCGATGGCACGTGTGGTCCACGACAGAGATCGACGAAAGAATCAGTGTTGCGATACACGCTCACCGAGTCGCCGCCACCAACTTCCCCTGCGTCAGCCCCGTCGCTTGCACCCGAGGTGACTCGTTCGATGATCTCGCACTTGTAGGGCTGATCGACGAACAGAGCCAGCGCGTCCTTCACGCTCATCTCTGCGCGCACGAAGGGCTGATCGGCCTTGACGATGTCCCGCATCTTGGACTCGATCGCCTGCAAGTCGTCGTCAGAGAACGTCTTGCCACCCGGAAGTTCGAAGTCGTAATAGAACCCATCCTCGATCGCCGGTCCGATCGTGAACTTTGCCCCAGGGAACAAGGCAACTACTGCTTGGGCGAGCACGTGCGCAGTCGAGTGCCGAAGGACATGACGGCCGGCATCGCTGTCGGCGGTGACGATCGCGACTTGGTCCCCTTGCGCGAGCTGACTTGAGAGGTCTCGTTCCTCGCCACCGATCACCGCGGCGACGGCAGCTTTGGCGAGTCGGGATCCGATCGACTGGGCAAGGTCAAGCGCCGTCGACGACGCGGGCAGATTGCGACTGGAGCCGTCGGGCAAGGTGACGTCAATCGCGGAACCGCTCATTTCGTCAATTCTAGGTTTGTACGGACTCCGAATTCCCTTGATTTGCTGGCTCCATTGTGCCTGTGGGAGCCGATGAGCCCTTGCTCGCGTAGACGTTGCGGTACTCCTGACCGGTGATGGCGCGAATCTCAAACATCACCTCGTCGATCATCTCGCGCAACACGAGGTGGTCGTCGTGGCGTGATGTGTATCGCTCCGGCAGAATCGGCCTCGCAATCTCGATTCGCACCGCGCCGCCAAGCTTCGGCAATGCTGCATCTGGCGGTTGGATCTCTGCGGTGCCGGTGATCCCGACGGGATAGATCGGACAATTCACTTTCATCGCCAGTCGCGCTGCACCGGTCTTGCCGCGGTACAGCATCCCGTCGCGACTGCGTGTTCCTTCTGGGAAGATGCCAAACAACTCGCCACGTCGCAACACGGCCTCGGCCGACTGCAGGGCCTCCTGCGACTTTTCTCCTCCAGAACGATCGATGGGAATCATGCCAAGTGCCGGGAACAGATATCTCGTCTTCCACGAGTCCATGTACTCGGCTTTGCCGACGAAGGAGATGTTGCGTGGCACCTGGATCATAAGGAACGCCGAATCGAGGAAGCTGATGTGATTCGCACAAAGAATTGCTGGCCCTGACGTCGGGAGACGATCAAAGCCAACGAGCTCGAACCTCCACAATTTGTTCGCAATGGGACGCACAACCTTTCGCGCCCGAGCCTGCAACTGTGTTGCACCCTCGTACGCGGACGCGTTCATGTCATCTGCACTCCGAGAAGTGTCGCACTCTCTTTAACACCAACTCCTCGAGATGCCGCATCATCGATGAGTGCGACCGCTCGTGGCGTATCGAGATCATCGTCGAGTGCTGCACGCACTTCAGCAAGCAAGGATCCATCTGACGCGGAGGCTGCATCGCGCCACGCAGCCAGACGGCGCTCGTTTCGCGCCATCAAACCGTCGTCCCACTCCCACTCGGCGCGATAGTGGTGCTCGATCAGCCCAAGTCGAATCGAGTTTGGGTCGTGTTGAGTGCGCAACTTGTCGACGAATACGAGATTGCCGCGCGACTTGGACATCTTGTGGCCATCCATGTACACCATCGCCACGTGCATCCAATGTCGCGCAAACGGCACGCCGGTCGCGGCCTCAGACTGTGCACGCTCGCACTCGTGGTGCGGGAAAATGAGGTCACTTCCGCCACCGTGCAAGTCGATCGTCGTGCCGAGTTCTCGCAAAGCAAGTGCCGAACATTCAATGTGCCACCCGGGACGTCCCGGACCCCACAGTGTCTCCCAAGCCGGCTCGTCGGGCAATGAGGGGTGCCAGAGCACGAAGTCCAATGGGTTGCGCTTGTTCGGATCTTCGACGTTGCCGCCTCGCTCCTTTGCCAACGCGATCATCGTCTCAGCGTCGTAGTGCGAGATCGACCCAAAATTCGGAAACTTTGATACGTCAAAGTACACCGACCCACCCGACTCATATGCAAAGCCGCGATCGATCACCATGCCGATGAAGCCGCGAATGTCGGAGATGGCCGAAGAGGCGCGCGGCGTGCTGTACACCTCGAGTGCATTCAACGCCTTCATGTCCGCATCGAATCGCGCTTCTTCGCCAGCGGCCAGATCGAGATAGTGCACGCCCAGTTCGCGCGCCTTGGCGAACAACGGGTCATCGACGTCCGTGACGTTGCGCACGCATTTAACCGTGTGCCCCTTGTCGATGAGACGCCTCATCAACACGTCGTAGGAGATGAAGGTGAACGCATGACCCAAGTGCGTTGCGTCGTATGGCGTGATCCCACACGTGTACATCAACACCTCGGGACCTGGAGCGAACTCCACGACGTCGTGTCGCGAAGTGTCGTACAGTCTCACGGCCGCCACACGTTAGAGCGACCACTCACCGGATCGACGTCCGGAATGCCGGTGAGCCGTGGAGCAACTCGTGTCTTGTAACGCACGTTGAGCTGCAACAGCACCGCGGTGAACGCCTCCAGTGCGAGTGCATTCGACAACGCACCGGTGTTCAACGGACGACATCCGGGAATGTGGGCAACGATGTCGCTCACCACTTCGATTGCTTCCGGATAGTCGGAACAAATGAGCACGTCGCTGTCGACGTGATGATCCAAGTTGCCGAGCTCTTTTGCTGGCAGGTGCTGCATCGCTGCGACGACACGGCTCGCCGGAATCGAAGCCTGCACGTGTGCCGCGATACTCCCCCGTGGCGGAACGAGCGGATGGAACTCCTTGCCGACCTTGACGAGCGCATTCGCCATCGTGACGACGATCTTTCCGCGCAACGCGGCCGCGTGCTCGCTGACGATCGTGGCGGTCGAATCCCACGGAGTTGCGACGACAACGAGATCGCACGATGCGGCATCGGCATTGTCGCCAGCTTCGAGGGTGAGCCCCCTGTTCGGCCACGCCGCATGAAGCTCGGCGATCTTTTCATCGGCGCGGTCCTTGGAGCGAGACCCGATGACAACCTCATAGCCCGCAACGTTCAATCGGAGCGCAAGTCCACTGCCTGCGGGGCCCGTTCCGCCAATGATGCCAATACGCATACCGTGAGCCTTACACAAACCCGTGCTGGCAACTACCGTCAAGGGCATGGGAATTCTTGCTGGCAAGAACATTGTGGTGACCGGAGTCTTGACGGAGGCCTCACTCGCCTTTGGGGTCGCCCAACTCGCCCAACGCGAGGGCGCGACGGTGCTCCTCACTGGCGCGGGGCGAGGGCTGTCGATCACCGAGCGCACCGCCCGCAAGCTCGACACCCCTGCCCAGGTGGTGGAATTCGACGTGACTGTGGCCGACCACGTGGTTGCGGCCCGCGAGGCCGCACGGACACACCTGGGCCGGGTGGACGGAGTACTCCACTCGATCGGATTCGCTCCCGCGGCCTGCCTGGGTGACGACTTCATGGCGCCACAGTGGTCTGACGTCTCCGTTGCCATGGAGATTTCTGCCTACTCACTCAAGACCCTTGCCGAGAGTTTCGTTCCCTTGATGACGAACGGGGGCGCATTCGTCGGTCTCGATTTCGACAACTCCGTCGCTTGGCCGGCATACAACTGGATGGGTGTCGCCAAGGCCGCACTCGAAGCAACGAATCGATACCTTGCCAAAGAGCTCGGCCCGAAGCAGATTCGCTGCAACTTGATCGCGGCCGGACCGGTCAAGACGATGGCCGCCAAGTCGATCCCCGGTTTCTCCACCTTCGAAGACGTGTGGGGCGATCGAGCACCGCTCGGCTGGAACGTCACCGACTCGACCGCAGTTGCCAAGTCGGTCGTGGCCATGCTGTCCGACTGGTTCCCTGCCACGACGGGAGAAATCGTCCACGTTGACGGTGGCTTCCACGCGATGGGCGTCTGAGCGTTGACTACCTCGCGCACATTCGTGCGCCGCGTCCTTGGCGTCTCGGTCGTCTCCGCGGTCTGCGCGCTCGGCTTCGTCTCCCCCGTTCGCGCGGCAACCAACGACACGTACAACTCCCAACAGTGGGGGCTTTCGTCCACTGGAGCAATGGCGGTGTGGTCGACTACACGCGGCGCTGGAGTCACCGTCGCGATCGTCGATAGCGGATCCGGCCCACACCCCGATCTCGATGCCAACGTCGACGTAGGACTCGGAATTTCAGGAGGAGTCGAGTCACCCGATTATGCAGACGTCGACAACGAAGGCCACGGAACGCACGTATCGGGAATCGTCGCCGCACTTGCGGATAATTCGCTTGGCATCGCAGGTGTTGCACCTGCCGCACGCATCCTGCCGATCCGTGTGCTCGATTCGAACGGCTCAGGCGACTCGCGTGACGTGGCACGAGGAATTCGCTATGCCGCAGACCGCGGCGCGCGAGTGATCAACCTCTCTCTCGGCGGTGTATTCGAAAGCCCTGTTGTAACGCAAGCGATCGATTACGCGACGTCAAAAGGTGCCCTCGTCATCGCCGCCGCTGGCAACGGGGGTTCGCTCAGTTCTCCGAAGTGGCCAGCGAACTACGACGGAACGATCGCCGTCACCGCCATCGACCCCGACGATCAGTCACCCGCGTTCGCCCAGCGCGGTGACTACATCGACATCTCCGCGCCTGGCGTTCGCATCGTGTCGACCGCCCAAGGCGAATACAACACTCAAAGCGGTACTTCGATGTCTGCGGCCTTCGTGAGCGGTGCAGCGGCCCTGCTCTTTTCTGCGCGCCCGCAACTCACGCCGGCCGAAGTACGCGACATGCTGATCCTGAGTGCCATCGACATCGGCTCGCCAGGCCGCGACTCGACGTATGGCGCGGGCCGACTGAACATTCCAGGGGCGTTTGCGCTCCTCGCCGCGCGCTATCCATCGACATCGACCATCTCAATCGATGGACCCGCTCGCGTCAAAGCGATGCTCACCGCTCTATCGACCGGCGCGACGACGAACCTGCAGTGGTATCGCTGCAAGCAAATCGGTACCGACACCGATGCGGTCCCGAACGATTGCGTGGCGATTGCTGGTGCGAATGGCTCGACGTACAAGCCGACGCCAACTGATCTCCGCAGCTCAATTCGAGTCGGTGCAACGATCGATGGCCAGCCACGAATCTCAGGAACGGTCGGCAAAGTGGTCGCCATCTGGCCACGAGGGACCACGCTCACCGTTAGCAAGCCAGCAAAGATCGCGACCCTTGTCGGCAGCCCCTCGACGGGCAAACGTTCGATCAGACTGGTGAGCGGCAGCTGCTCGATCCGCAATCTCACGGTGGTCGCGTTCGCGCCCGGCACCTGTCGTATCAAAGTCTCAATCGCTGCCAAGAAGCCCTACCCGGCGCTCGCCATCACTTTCGACGTCTCCACCAACTAGACACGACACCGTGACGAATCGACTCGCGGACGAGACTTCGCCGTACCTGCGCCAACACAGGGACAATCCCGTCGAGTGGTTCGCCTGGGGCCAGGCGGCGTTTGCCGAAGCAGAGCGACGAAACGTCCCGATCCTGCTCTCCGTCGGGTACTCCGCGTGCCATTGGTGCCACGTCATGGCACACGAGTGCTTCGAGGATGCCGAGACCGCCTCGATCATGAATTCACTCTTCGTCAACGTGAAAGTAGATCGCGAAGAGCGCCCAGACATCGATGCGATCTACATGGACGCCGTGCAGGCGATGACGGGACGTGGCGGATGGCCGATGACGGTGTTCCTCACACCTACTGGCGAACCCTTCTACGGCGGCACCTACTTTCCGAAACCAACTTTCATCCAGCTGATGAATGCGATCACGGATGCCTGGGTTAACAAGCGTGCAGACATCGACAACAACGTCGCTGCGCTCATGGAGGCGGTCGGTCGCACCGCCCTCGTCGGGCCGGCGGCAGATCTCGTCGACGAAGCGACGCTGGACGAGACCGCGCGTGTCGTCATCAACGCCTTTGACCCAACCTGGGGCGGCTTCGGCGGTGCACCGAAGTTCCCGAGCACGATGAACCTGGACTTCATCCTCCGCCGCCACCTCGGCGAACCAAGTGACGAGTTGCGTCGAGTCATTGACGTGTCGCTTGATGCGATGGCAAGCGGCGGAATGTATGACCATCTCGGCGGAGGATTCGCTCGTTACAGCGTGGACGCCCAGTGGCTCGTCCCTCACTTCGAAAAGATGCTGTACGACCAGGCACTCCTCGCCCGCATCTACCTGCGCGCAGGGCTGTCGCTTGGCGAACCCCGCTGGTTGCAGATCGCAAGCGAGACCATCGAGTTCGTGCTGACTGAGCTTTGCCACCCGCGTGGTGGACTCTTCAGCGCCCTCGATGCTGATTCACTCGACGACGCCGGACACAGCCACGAGGGGCTGTACTACACGTGGACTCCACGCGAAGTACACGACTGCCTCGAACCAGAACTCGCTAAGGACGCGTGTGCGTGGTTCGGCATCACCGACACGGGAAACTTCGAGGGCCGATCTATCCCCAACCGCATGCATGCCCGTGGACGATTCGATCGACCAGACCACATCGAATCGGCGCGCCAGCAGCTTCTCGACGCACGAGCACAGCGTCGTCGACCAGGTCTTGACGACAACCAGCGGTGAACTGCTCGATGGCGTCTTTACGTT
>JALRJT010000124.1 GCA_023254985.1 Ilumatobacteraceae bacterium
GAAGAAGACGCTTATTCGCGAGACTCTCATGTCGATTGCCCCGGAGATTCGTGCTGTGGATCGATCGGAAGGGTCACGATGAAGCGACATCCACCATTTGCGCGACTCTCGAGCGTCAAGTCCCCACCCATCGCTCGCGCATGCTCACGGGTGATGGTCAATCCCAAGCCGGAACCCGGAAATCCTGAATGGCGGGCACCACGGGAAAAGGGTTCGAAGATTCGATTCACTTCCGCCGGCGGAATTCCGCTTCCGGAATCATCGAAGTGGAGGACCAGAAAATCCCCCACGCGTGTCCCGCTCACGACGTCGAGGCCGCCTGCGTAGAGATCGGCATTTTTCTTGAGATTTGCAAAAATCTGTGCGAGGCGACGCACGTCGACGACAATGTCCATTTCCTCGACGTCGATGCAACGTGGATCGAGGTCGTGACGTGTTGCGAGCGCGGTGAGAATCCGCGTCGACGAGACCGTCTCCAGTTGTGGACTGACCGATCCGGATTGGTATCGCGCAATTTCAATGAGGTCGTTGAGCGTCTTGGCGAACTCGTCAATTTGCAGAGTCAGGGTGTCCACCGTCTGTTGAACTCGCGCGGGTAATTCTGAACGGTTCGTTGCGATGAGGTCGGCCGCGCTCTTGATGACCGTGAGCGGAGTACGCAATTCGTGGCTCACCGTCGCGCCGAAACGAGATTCGCGCTCGATCCGGCTCCTCAAACTGTCGGTCATTTCGTTGAATGACCGAGCAATTCGAGCAAGGTCAGGTTCTTTCGGTTCGTCAACCCTCCTGTCGAGGTGACCGTCGGAAATCGCCACGGCAGTGTCGCTGATGTTGTGGAGCGGCTCCATGACTCGGCGTGAAAGCCGCCAGCCAACGACCCCTCCACCGACCGAACCGAGTGCCACACCGATGGAAAGTGCGGTCTGCAAAGTGGACAACGTCCGCGACAGCTCCTTCAACGACGCGACTCCGATGAACCACATTTCGGACTCGGTGCTCAGGGGATACCCGACGATTGCGATTGGTTCGGCGCGCAGGACGATCCTTTGTCGCGCACCTTTGCCATCTGCGAGCAACTGGGCGAATTGTGGCGGTACGTCGTCCTCGGACAAGCCAACTCCCGAGACGTACCAAGTGCCGCCATCGTTCAACGCTGCCCGTGCACCAGGAAGGACGGTCGCACCGATTCGCAGTGCATCCTTACTGGCCGTTCCACTGGCGATGGATGCGGAAACGAGACGTGTCGCCGCAACTACTTGGGCTACTGCAACATCGGTGCGTTGACGCAACATGTATTCGCGGGCCACGACATAGGTCGAAAGTGCTGCAAGTATCGAGAGCGCGGCAGCAACGACCAGGCCGGTGCCGATAGTTTTTGCACGAAGGGTGAGTTTTACCATCTACTCAATGAACCGGAACCCGACGGCACGAACGGTGAGTAATTTGTCTCGAACTCCGTGGGCCTCAAGCTTCTGACGAAGTCGATAGACCTGCATGTCGACAAGACGTGAATCCCCGAGGTAGTCATAACCCCAGACGGTCTCGAGGAGTTCTTGACGCGACACGGTCGCAGGTGACTTGGTCATCAGTTGTTGGAGGACTCCGAACTCCGTACGAGTGAGTTTCGCCGGTACGCCATCGATCGTGAATTCGTTGGTCGACGGCTGCAGAACGAGTGTGCCCATTGTGATCGGCTGGAACTTTGCATCGGATTCATCCGGAGAAGATCGGCGCAGGATCGCGCGTAGTCGTGCAACCAGTTCGCGCCCAGAAATTGGTTTGCTGAGGAAGTCGTCCGCGCCAGCCTCAAGGCCAACGACGACGTCGTTGGAGTCGCCGTGCGCGGTCAAAATGACGATCGGAGAGTTGCTGATTTGGCGGAGGTGGCGCACGACCTCCATCCCGTCGATGCCAGGTAGGCGAAGATCGACGATTGCCAAGTCAACGTCCGTTGCTGACGGGTGGGCCACTGCTTCCTCGCCGGTCGTCGCGACGTGGACCGTGAAGCCATCGTCTTCGAGGGCCTGTGTCAGGACTTCACGAATTCGTGCGTCGTCTTCAACGAACAACAGTTCCACGTCGACAATCGTACCGATCGAACTCGCACCGGAGCCACCGATGTGTCACGTGCAATCAACATTGGTGATGTTCGTGACGAAACCGTTACTCAGTTTGACGAATAGTGACACGTCCGTGACTGCATTTTGGCGATGTTTCGTCAACACTGGACACATGAAACTCAACACTCTTCGAATGAGACGACGTGGTGCAATGACGACAATCTGTATCCCCGCCAAAGATGAAGCTGGGACGATTGCGCAGGTTGTTGATGCGTGCATGAGCATGATGCGATCGCATCCGAGTCTCATCAAGGAGATCCTCGTTGTCGATGACCGAAGCACCGATGACACGGCTCGGATAGCGAGGGAACGTGGGGCGCGAGTTGTCGCCACAGTTGGGAGCCCTTGGTTGCCATTTGGCTCGAATGGGAAGGGAGACGCGATTGCAGTCGGCGTGCGGAGCTGCACGAGCGAACTCATTACCTTCGTTGACGCCGACGTCACCACGCTTGACCCCGAGTTCGTGGTTACCCTCATGCGACCACTCCGGCGATCACGTGCCGTCCACCTGGTGAAGGGAACGTTCCGACGGGTAGGGGGTTCGAGTGAGTCTGGGCGTGTGACGATGCTGACGGCGTTGCCGCTCCTGCGTCTCTTGCACCCCGAGGTTGCGACGTTTCAGGAGCCACTTGGTGGAATCTTCAGTGCTCGAGTGAGCACCCTTGCTGCCCTCGACCTCGAGGCTGACTATGGGGTCGATGTCGGAATCCTGCTCGACGTCGTTTCTCGTTATGGTCGCTCGAGTGTCGAGGAGGTTGACGTCGGCTCTCTGGAACATCGACGTCGCGACCTCTCATCACTGTCCAACACGGCTGAGCATGTGGCGCGCGCAATCCTGGCACGCTCATCTGGCCAACTTGGGCTCTCTGGAGACATGCGCGACAAACTTCGTGTCGTCGATGAGCGCTCCATCGCGTCGCTCAGTGCCTAGCTGATCGGGACTCCGCAAGGAGGGCCGTAAGGGCCAACTTTCTCGAGATGATGTTGACTGCACGAGATGCAGTGAACTGATGTGTCGCATCACGTCTGATGATCAACTATCGACGCGATTCATCGCGTTACAAAATCTTCAGCGCGGATGCGACACGTATTTGATGCTTCCGTCACGCTTGTGTCACAAATGCGTGAATGATGCTGAATTGACTCACCTCAAAAAGTGAAACAACCTACGATCGAATCGCCCTTCGAAAAGAGGAACTATGAAGCGACTACTTACCGTTATTGCATTGTTCGTGACAGGAATTGTTGCAACTGCAGCGTCCCCCGTATCAGCTGCGACGACCATGACACCAAGCGCCCAAAGTCTTTCGGGAACTGTCGGTTCGGCTGTGACGGCAACGACTGCCTACACCGTCACGGGAATCACCGGCACCAAGGTTTTCGCCGTTTCCCCCTCGCTTCCAGCCGGTTTGGCACTGAACACCTCGACCGGGGTCATTTCGGGCACTCCGACCGAGTCGTCTGTTGCCACCGACTTCACGGTGACTGCAACCGACGGGACGTCATCGGCAACCGCAAAGGTGACGATCACCGTGACCGGAACCGCCACGATTTCACCGGCCACCCAGACCGTCACCGGCCGAGTGGGGGCGGCGATCACCGCGACTAGCGCCTATACCGATTCCAACCTTGGGACGAAGTATTTCTCGATAACCCCCGCATTGCCGGCGGGAATGAGTTTCAACTCGACGACGGGCGTGCTGTCTGGAACGCCGAGTGAGTCGAAAGCCGCAACGACATACGTCGTCACTGCATCGGATGGATCTCAATACGCGAACGCGACGATTCGCGTCACGATTGCTGCCGTCCCGACGATGACTCCGGCAACTCAGACGGTGAGTGGCCTCGTCGGCACGGCGCTCACCCCGACGACTGCGCTCGTCGCGACCACGGTCACTGGCACAAAGGCATTCAGCGTCAGTCCGGCCCTCCCCGCGGGCCTGACGCTGAATGCCGTGACGGGTGTGCTGTCTGGAACGCCGACCGCAGCGCACTCGCGGACCACACACACGATTACTGCAACCGACGGGACGAACTACGCGACGTCAACGTTGATCATCACCATTGCCACGACGGCGACGTCGACACCGACGACGACCGTGCCGTCGACGCAGGGCTGTCCGGCGACGACAATCGGCGGTCGATCGAGGAGCGCAATTGATGTTGCGGCAGGTGCTTTGCCCAATGCTCAGTTCGCCTGTGGCGTCAAAATCGTCGTCCGCCCTGCGCCGCGCCTGACGATCGCCATCGGGACGAAGGGGACCGTCTCTAATCCTGCGGTCACGCGCTATGTCGTGTCGATTTCCCGTTTCAACGGCGGAACCATCACGCGTACGGTCGAAGTTGGAGCGGTCGCGAGGGTCATTCGACTGAACGTCGGGCCACTCATTCGTGGAACCTGGACCGTGAGCGTGACCGCGATCACCGGTTCCGGAACCTCGCTCGGAACGTACCAATCAACCAGCTTCCAGGTCTGACCATCGTCGGAGTCGAATCGCACCTTCCGGCGATTCGACTCCGTTGGACGCGATTGTTGCTCGATGTGCTGCGGGATCAACTGCCGCCTGGGCGACCCGCCCGTTCGAGACGGCCTGCGAGGTCACGAACGGATAGGGCCAAATTGGGCCTGGGGAAGCCCGGTTCAGTTTCCTAGAAGCCGCCGATAGCCTGACAAGCCGACCACGGTCCATGACTGGTCGAGAGATTTCGAGCGAAAGACGAGCACGCGATGCCAGTACCCAAGAAAAAGAAATCGAAGATGAAGGGTCGCAGCCACATGGCGGCCGCCTGGAAGTTGGGTGCACCGTCGGCGAGCGTGTGCCCGCGTTGCAGCAACTCGAAGTTGCCACACACCGTGTGCGGTAACTGCGGTTGGTACAAGGGTCGCGTCGCAGTCGACGTCGGCTGATACTCGCTCGGGCATGTCGATGTTGCCCGTTGCGGTTGACGCACTCGGGGGAGACAAAGCTCCCGCCGAAATTCTTGCTGGTGCCAAGCAGGCTCACGCCGAAGGCATTCCCGTTCTCTTAGTCGGCCCTGCCGATCTTTCCGATTGTGGTGGCTTGCCACTGCACGTGGCGAGTGAGTTCATCGACATGCATGAAGAGCCGGCGAACGCCGTGCGCACGAAGAAGGACTCGACACTGGTGGTGTCCGCCGAACTCGTTCGCGATGGCAAGGCTTCGGCGATGATCTCTGCTGGCAACACCGGCGCAACGATGGCGTCTGCGCTCTTGCGCATGGGCCGTATCAAGGGCGTGAAGCGTCCTGCGATTGCGACGCCGATTCCCGTTCCTGGCTCGACGCCGACCGTGATGTTGGATGCGGGTGCGAATGCCGAGGTCGAGGCCGAGTGGTTGACGCAGTTCGCGCTCATGGGCTCGGTGTATGCCAAGGCTCGTTTCGGCATCGCCCAACCGAAGGTTGGTCTGTTGTCGATCGGCGAAGAGCCGGGCAAGGGTGACTCGTTGCGCAAGGAGGCCTACGAGCTGTTGTCCGATGCGTCGCACATCAACTTCATCGGCAACGTCGAGGGCCGCGACATCATGACTGAGGACGTCGACGTCGTCGTCACCGACGGCTTCACCGGCAACGTTGCGTTGAAGACCCTTGAGGGCACGATGCGCACCATCGTCAAGGCGCTGTTCACCGCGATCGGTGCCCCCGAATACAAGGAGCATGCCGATGCGATCATGCCGGCGCTGCTCGGGTTGTACGCGCAGTTCGATCCCGACACATACGGCGGGGCGATCCTGCTCGGCACCGACGGCGTATGCATCATCTCGCACGGGTCGTCCAGTGCGCGGGCGATGCTGAACGGCATCAAGGTGGCCAAGGAAATGGTCGAGTGCGACATGGTCGGTCTCATCGCCGAGGCCGTCGCCCGCACGTGAACGAGTCCCTGCGCACGCTGTGCGCGCGGATCGGCTATCGGTTCGCCGATGAGAGCCTCGTCGAGACCGCGATGCGGCACCGTTCGTACGTCGCGGAAAACGAGGGTGTCGAGTCCAATGAGCGCCTCGAGTTCCTCGGGGATGCGATCCTCGGTTGGGTCGTTGCCGACCTCGTGTATCGCGCGCACGCCGACTTGCACGAAGGCAAACTCACGGACCTGCGCAAGAGCCTCGTGAATGCGGTTGCGCTCGCAGAGCTCGCCGAAGAACTTGGCGTCGGGGAGTGTCTGTTGCTCGGGCGCGGCGAGGAACAAGGTGCGGGTCGCACGAAGACTTCGATTTTGTCCGACGCACTGGAAGCGGTCTTTGGGGCGATCTATCTCGACTCCGATGCACTGTCCGCGTACCAGGTGCTGACGTCACTCATCGAGCCGCGTCTGCAAGGCGCAATCGACGGTCTCGATCGGCTGGATGCCAAGACCAGGTTGCAGGAGATGGCATCCAAATTGCTCGGCGAACAGGTGCACTACAAGATCGATGACGAGGGTCCAGACCACGACAAGACCTTCTACGCCACCGTGTTCGTCGGCGAACGCGAGCTCGGCTCGGGCGAAGGTCGCTCGAAGAAGGCGGCAGAACAACTCGCCGCCGAGATCGCCTGCGACACCCTCGCGCGCGAACACGCCAACGACTGATCGTGCCGGAGCTGCCCGAGGTCGAAACGGTGCGGCGCGGGATCGACCGCGTCGCACTGAACCGTCGCATCACGCGCGTCGAAGTCGGTCGCGAGCGCACGGTGCGCCGCACGAGTCGTGAGGCGTTGATCGACGGGCTGTCGGGTGCGCAGATCGTCGCCACCCGTCGCCACGGCAAGTACTTGCTGTGCGACCTCGACTCGGGCGATGCGGTGATGATCCATCTGCGCATGAGTGGTCGCGTGCTCGTCGTCGACGCGGGTACGCCGCGACCACCACACACCCATGTCGTTGCGCACCTCGAGGCAACGAGTGAGTTCGCTCGCGGCGAGCTGTGGTTCGTCGACCCGCGCACCTTCGGCGAGGTCGTCGTGTTCGACCCCGAGCATCCCGAGGTGCTCGTGCCTGAACTCGCCCGGCTCGGCCCCGACCCGTTGGCGCCGGGGTTCACGCCCGAAGTGCTGGCCGAGCGGTTGCGGGGCAAGCGAACGAACCTGAAAGCGACGCTTCTCGACCAGGGGGTGGTGGCGGGGATCGGGAACATCTATGCCGATGAGATCCTGCACCGGGCGAAGTTGAGCCCCCATCGCATGGCGGGATCGCTGCGGCGCTCGACCATCGAGCGACTGCATGCCTCGATCGTGGCGGTGCTCGAGCGTGCCGTGGAGGCCGGTGGCAGCACGCTGACCGACACCCAATACGTGGATATCGAGGGGAACGAGGGGTGGTTCCAACTCGAGCATCGTGTCTATGGACGGGCCGGTGAATCGTGTCTCACGTGTCGCCGCGCGCGCATTTCGCGCACGACGCTTGCCGGTCGCACGACCTGTTACTGCGCGGTTTGTCAACGCTGAGAGGCGGCCGTTGAGATGTCGGGGCGTCCCGACACATCAACTACTCTCGCTGTCTGACGTGTTCCTCAAATCCCTGACCCTCAAGGGCTTCAAGTCCTTCGCCGACTCCACCACGATGGAGCTCGAGCCCGGCGTGACCGTAGTCGTCGGCCCCAACGGCTCGGGCAAGTCCAACGTCGTGGACGCCATCGCCTGGGTGCTCGGCGCGCAGGCCCCGAAGGCCGTGCGCAGCCAGAAGATGGATGACGTCATCTTCAACGGCACCGCCCGTCGACCCGCACTCGGTCGTGCCGAGGTGATGCTCACCATCGACAATTCCCAGGGGTTGTTGCCGATCGAGTTCTCCGAGATCACCGTCAGCCGCACGCTGTTCCGCTCCGGCGAGAGCGAGTATGCGATCAACGGCGTCGAGTGCCGACTGCTCGACGTACAGGAGTTGCTCTCGGACGCCGGCGTCGGTCGTCAGCAGCACGTCATCATCGGTCAGGGTCGCATCGACGAAGTGCTCAGCAACTCGCCCGAAGATCGTCGCGCGATCATCGAAGAAGCAGCAGGTGTGTTGAAGCACCGCAAGCGCAAGGAAAAGGCCGAGCGTCGACTCGAGGGCACCGAGGCCAACCTGTTGCGCGCACAAGATCTGTTGCGTGAGGTGCGTCGCAACCTGAAGCCACTCGAGCGCCAAGCAGATGCAGCGCGTCGTCACGGTGCGTTGATCTCCGAGATGCGCGCACTGCAGTTGTATTTGGCAGGTCGCGAGATCGCGAGCTTCCAGTCGCGGCTCGCGAATCTGGCGAGTGACAAGCTCGCAGGTGAGGAGACCGAGCGCGCACTGCGCGCCAAGTTGTCGAGCCTGGACACCACGGTGATGGCCGCAGAAGCGCAGCTGTCGGCGCGCGGGGACTCGGGTGTGAACGACGAACTCGTGCGCATCGAACAACTGCGTGGCCGTGCCAAGGGATTGCTCGCCGTCCTCGCCGAGCGTCGTCGCTCCGTCGAGCGCGATCGCGGCCAGTTGATGGACTCGGGCGTGGTCGCCACCCTCGAGGCCGAGAGCTCGAAGTTGCGCGAAGACCTCGCCAAGGTGAACGAGCAGCTCGATGCGGTTGCGCGCGTCAATCCCGATTCGGTGATGGGTGGCGAAGCCTCCAACACTCTCGAAGAGGCCCGTGCCGCAACGCAGAAGGTCAACGAACTTACCGCCCAGGTGCGCGGACTCAACGAAGACATCGATCGTCTGCGCATCGCCGTCGAGACCGACGTGCGCAACGAGACCGATCTGTCGCTGCGCCTCGTGCAGGCCGATGCGGCACGCACCACGGCAGAGTCGGCAAGCGACGCAGCACTCGCGTTGTTCTCTACTGCGCAATCCGATGCCACTTCATCAGCTGCTCGTGCCGAGGCTCTTGCGCTCGCACTGGACGTGAACTCCGCGTCGGCGTCTGCGCTGCGCGAGGTCGAAGGCGCGCTCGGAACCTTGAACGATTTGATCGACATCGACGCCGACCGCCGCGTCGCGGTGCAGGTGGCACTTGGGGATTCGCTCTCCGGAGTTGTTGCCCAGAACGTGGAAGCCGCCCGCCGTGCGCTCCAGGAGCTACGTCAGTCGGGGAGCGTCGGCGCCGTGCTCGCGCTGAACGCGATCACCACCATTCCGTTCACCCCGGTGGTGAACAAGGGCCAGAGCCTGCGCGCCAATGTGCGCGCCAAGTCCGGCCCGCACGAGGTGCAGGTGAATCGACTGCTCGATGTGTTGTTCTCGCGTGTGGTGTTCGTGCAGTCCTGGTCGGACGCCCTCGATGCGGCGATGTCGCACCCCGAGATGGTGGTCGTCACCGGTGATGGCGATCGCTTCGCCTCGACCGGCATGCGCGTTGGTGCGAGCGGTGTCACCCAGAGCGCACTCGATGAGGCCAAGCGGCGCGCGGAACGCGCAGCCGATGCACTCGTGCGCGCCGAGGCCGACTTAAACGATGCGCGCACCAAGCTCGCCCAGGCTCGCGATGCACATGCATCGGCACTCACCTTGCTCGAGCGTCACCGAACCGCAGCCGGTGACAACTCGCGTCGACTCGCCGGCGCATATGACCACCTGCGCTCGGTCCAGGCCGAACTGCAGGGGTTGCTCTCGGTGTTGCGCAACGACCTCGAGGTGAAGACTGCAGGTCTGCAGGAGCGTCGCCAGTTCCTCGAGTCACGACTCGCAGAGATCGACAACCGACTCGCCGCCGACGTGGACGCGCGCAATGCCGCAGCCGAACGCCGCCGCGGAGTGGAGCGCCAGCTCGCCGCACTCGAGCGTCTGTCGGCACTCGTCGAGCAACACGCGACCACGTTGGATGTTCGCCAGGGTGAACTGCAAGAGATTCGTCGTCGCCAAAGCGATGAGGTGCGGGCGATCTCCCAGCGACTCGATGAGGCGCGCAAGGAACGCGCGGCAAACGAGCAGTTGCTCGAGGAGCGCCGCGAGCGCAACCGTCGCGTGGACGTCGAAGAGGCCGAGGTGCGCATGCGTCTCGAGGCCACCGTCGAGGCATTGCGTCGTGACCATTCGTGCGAACCGCAGGCGGCGATGGACGCGCCGATGCCAGAGTTGCCCGATGGCGTGACCCCGATCGCCAAGGTGCGTGAACTCGAGCGCGAGTTGCGCTTGATGGGTCCGATCAACCCCCTCGCGCTGCAGGAATTCGACGAGTTGCAGAAGCGCCACACCTTCCTCGAGGAACAGCTCGAAGACGTGAAGAACACCCGTCGCGAGTTGATCAAGGTGATCAAGGAAGTCGACCGCGAGATCCAGACGACGTTCTCCTCTGCCTATGCCGACGTGAGTGAGAACTTCGCCCGTATCTTCAACGCGCTGTTCCCTGGTGGTCAGGGCAAGCTGATCCTGACTGCGCCGAACGACATCTTGAACACCGGTATCGAGATCGAGGCGCGCCCGCCGGGGAAGAACGTGAAGAAGTTGTCGCTCCTCTCGGGTGGTGAGCGCTCACTGACCGCGCTCGCGTTCCTGTTCGCGGTGTTCAAGAGTCGTCCATCCCCGTTCTATGTCATGGACGAGGCCGAGGCCGCGCTCGATGACGTCAACCTGCACCGCTTCCTCGCGCTCGTGAACGAGTTCCGCAAAGACGCACAGCTCCTCATCGTGTCGCACCAGAAGCGCACGATGGAGGCGGGCGACTGCTTGCTCGGCGTGACGATGCAGCCCGGCGGATCTTCGCGGGTCATCGTCGAGCGCGCGAGCGCCGCCTCCGCATAACCTGATCTCGCCATGAGCCAGTCGCAGATCATCCTGCTCGTCCTCGCCATCGTTGGTGTCGCCTTCGGTATCGGCGTCGTTCTCATCGGTCGCCGCACCAAGCCCGCGCCGGCACCGCGCACGACGATTGCCCAAGAGCGCGCGACGACGACCGTCATAGACAAGCCGGTTGATGCACCGATCATCGCCGAGCCCGTCGCTGTTGCACCCGTCATCGATGAACCAGTCGTCGTCGAAGCAGTCGTTGCTGAACCCGTCGTCGAGGAGCTCATCACGCGCTCGGTGCGCGACCGGTTGTCGAAGGCTCGTGGTGCGCTGTCTGGTGCCGTCGGATCGGTGCTCGGTCGCAGCGGAGTCGATCAGTCCACCTGGGACGACCTCGAAGAGGCGCTGTTGCGTGCAGACGTCGGCGTCAAGGTCTCGACTGCGTTGCTCGATGAGTTGCGTGGTCGTGTGAAGGCGAAAGAATTGACGACGCCGCACGAGGTGATCGGTGCGTTGCGCTCGACGATGAAGTCGCGGCTTGCAGGTGCGTCGCGGGAGTTGAACTTCGATTCGTCGCTCGAGGGTCCGAACATCTGGTTGATGGTCGGGGTGAATGGTGCGGGCAAGACCACCAGCCTCGGCAAGATCGCAGCACAGCAGGTTGCCGCTGGTCACCGCGTGGTGATGGCGGCCGGTGACACGTTCCGTGCAGCGGCGGGCGAGCAACTTGCGACGTGGGCGGAGCGTTCCGGTGCAGAGATCGTGCGTGGGGCAGAAGGTGGCGATCCGTCGTCGGTGATCTTCGATGCGGTGCAGAGCGCGGGTGCTCGCGGAGCAGACCTCGTGCTCGCCGACACCGCAGGTCGCTTGCAGAGCAACACGAACCTGATGGAAGAGTTGCGCAAGGTGCGCCGCGTGGCGGAAAAGGGCACGGGTCGAGTGACCGAGGTGCTGCTCGTGATCGATGCGACGACCGGCCAGAACGGTCTCGTGCAGGCGCGCCAGTTCGCCGACGCCACGCAGGTGACTGGGGTGGTGCTCACCAAGCTGGACGGCTCGGCCAAGGGCGGCATCGTGTTCGCGATCGAGACGGAGTTGTCGATTCCCGTCAAGTTGGTCGGTTTGGGAGAGACGATCGGCGACCTCGTCGCCTTCGACCCAGACGAATTCGTCGACGCCCTGTTCGACTGAGCCCAGCAGAGTCTCACCGATAGCCTTGCGCGCATCATGTTCGAGTCACTGAGCGACCGCCTCGGCGGGGTCTTCAAGCGCCTGCGCGGCAAGGGTCGCCTGACCGAGGCCGAAGTCGACGAGGTGATGGGCGAGATTCGCACAGCACTCCTCGAAGCCGACGTGAACGTGGGCGTCGTGCGCGACGTCGTGGGCCGCATCCGCGAGCAGGCCGTCGGTTCGCAGGTGTCCGCCGCACTCGACCCGGGTCAGCAGATCGTCAAGATCGTGAACGCCGAGCTCGTGGCGATGCTCGGTGGCGAGACGCTCAAGATCTCGTACGCCTCACAGCCGCCAACGGTGGTGTTGATGGCGGGTCTGCAGGGTTCGGGTAAGACGACGAGCGCGGCGAAGTTGGCGTCATGGTTCCGCAGTCAAGGTCGCAATCCACTCCTCGTCGGAGCGGACTTGCAGCGACCGGCAGCAGTCGAGCAGTTGCGCGTGCTTGGCCAGCAATTGAACGTGCCGGTGTTCTCGCAACCCGGTGATCCGGTCGAGTGTGCTCGCGCGGGTCTCGCCGAGGCGCGCGACAAGGGTCGCGACGTATTGATCGTCGACACCGCTGGTCGACTCGCGATCGATGCCGAGATGATGCGCCAGGTGGCGGAGATCTCCGGTGCGGTCTCGCCGCACTACACGTTCCTCGTCGTCGATGCGATGACGGGTCAGGACGCGGTCACCGTGGCCAAAGCCTTCGACGAGACGCTCGCGATCACCGGCGTAATCCTGTCCAAGTTGGATGGTGATGCACGAGGTGGTGCCGCGCTGTCGGTGAAGCAGGTGATCGGCAAGCCGATCGCGTTCGCCGCCACGGGCGAGAAACTCGATGCGTTCGAGCAATACCACCCCGATCGCAGGGCGAGCCGCATCCTCGGCATGGGGGAT
>JALRJT010000125.1 GCA_023254985.1 Ilumatobacteraceae bacterium
TTGTTTCGACACCCACGGACGCATTCGCTCCCGAGACGACCACGATTGCGTTTTCCCCATGGGAGTCGACGTTGATGAAGGCGCGGCCCGTCGGCGCCGACACCGCAATCAGTCGCGAGGTGTCGATGCCCTCCTTTTCGAGAATCGCGCGCAGTCCTGCTCCCGCATCGTCCTCGCCTACGCAGCCAACGAATGCGGTCTTTGCACCCATCCGTGCGCACGCAACCGCCTGGTTCAGTCCCTTGCCTCCGGCATGTTCGGCATACCCGGTCGCGATCAAGGTCTGACCGGGCTTCGGCAACTCCTCCACCGACGCGACGAGATCGAGATTCGCACTCCCCACGACGACGACGTCGAACTCGGGCTGAGAGGCGTTGGTCACCATTCCACTTTGGCACAACGCGACTACAGTCACCCCATGACTTCACTCCCGAAGATGATCGTCGACTGCGACCCTGGTCACGACGACGCAATCGCCCTCGTCGTGGCCGCACACTTCGCCGATCTCGTCGGTGTGACGACGGTTGCCGGGAACGCGCCGATCACCGCCACCACGCGCAACGCCCGCATCGTGCTCGACATGATCGGCTCGTCGGTGCCGCTCCACCAAGGAGCGCAACGCCCACTCGTGGCACCCCCTCGACATGCGGCCTACGTACACGGCGAAAGTGGGCTCGACGGCGCTGATCTTCCTGAACCGTCACGACCGGCCGACTCGCAAAACGCGGTCGACTTCATCGTTGAGACCTGTCGAGCAACCGAGGGCATTTGGCTGGTACCGACCGGCCCACTCACCAACATCGCTCTTGCGCTTCGCGCTGCACCCGACCTCGCTGACCGAATCGCCGGCATCTCGCTGATGGGCGGTGGAAGTTTTGGCAATCGGTCAGCCGCAGCTGAATTCAACATCTGGGCAGACCCCGAAGCGGCAAGCATCGTGTTCGACTACGGGAAGCGCCTCATCATGAGCGGACTCGATGTGACGCATCGCTTACAGGCGACGCCTGAACGAATCGCCAAGGTTCGTGCACTCCCCGGTCGGCTCGCCGCGGTGCTGGCAGATCTCTTCGACTTCTTCTCCCAGGTCTACGTGTCGCGCCACGACAACATGCGAGGAGGCGCCGTACACGACCCATGCGCCGTGCTTGCACTCACCCACCCGCAGTTGTTCACCTGCAAAGACCATCATGTCGTCGTGGAAACCCACGGCGAGTTGACGATGGGCATGACGCTCATCGACCAGCGTGGTCTCGTCGAACGCGAGACGCCCAACTGCACCGTGCAGTGGGACGTCGACGCCGAGGCGGCGTTCAATGTGATCGTTGCGGCGATCGCCGCGTTCAGCAAGTAACTACTTGTTCTTGGCGACGAACTTCTCGACACCCGACAGATCGTACGGATTGCCCATCATCACGATCACGTGTTGAGCGCCAATCGCCTCGTAGGCGCCGACGTTGTCGAGTTCCTCTGGCTTGATGCATACCGTGCGCTCGATCTCTGAAGGATTACGACCGATCTTTGCACACCATTCATCGAGGATCGCGAGCTTCTTCGCATAGCTCTCTGGTGGACCGAAGTAGTTGTACTGGTCGGCGTGCTGTGCGACGAGTCGAAGCGTCACCTTCTCGCCACCGCCACCGATCATGATCGGAATCGATCCGCGGACCGGCAGTGGGTTCAGCTTCTTCAGACGCTCCTTGACGATCGGCAACCCTGCTTCGAGAATCTTCAATCGACCCGGCGCGGTGCCAAAGTCGTAGCCGTATTCCGTGTAGTCGCGCTCAAACCAACCAGAGCCGACGCCGAGCACGAATCGGCCGTTGCTGATGTGATCGATGGTGCGCGACATGTCTGCGAGCAGGTGCGGGTTGCGGTACGAATAACACGTCACGAGCGCACCGACGGAGGCATGACACGTGTCGGCAGCCATCGCTGCGAGCAACGTGTAGCACTCGAAGTGACGCTCTTCCGGATCGCCCGACAATGGATAGAAGTGGTCCCAGGTCCAGATGCTGTCGACCCCCATGGCATCAGCCGCACGCCATGCGGTTCGCATTTCTGCGACTGTGGTTGCCTGTGGCCAGAGTTGTACGCCGATCTTCATAATGGTCCTTTCGTTGACCTAGACGAGTTTCTTGATGATCGAGAACTTGCGCTTCGTATACGGCGGGTACGCGAGCGGTGGATCGAGCTTCGTCGAGCGCTTGAGTACTGGCTTCAGGTGTTGGAAGACATCCACTCCGGCCTGGCCGTGATACGCACCCATGCCGCTCTCACCCACTCCACCGAAGGGCAGGTGAGGTCCCGTCATGTGAAGGATCGTCCCGTTCACCGTCACGCCACCCGATGTCGTCGACGAAACCACGGCGTCACTCACCGACTGATCCTCGGCGAACACGTACAGCGCGAGAGGATGCGGGCGGCTTCGGACGAAACGGATCGCTTCGTCAATCGAATCCACGGCAATCACCGGCAAGATCGGCCCGAAGATTTCCTCCTGCATCACTGGCGAATCGGGGCTCACGTTGACCAACACCGTCGGGGAGATGAAGCGATCATCCCGCGAGTGCTGTCCACCCACGGCCGCAGTTCCCGAATTCAACATGCCGACCAAGCGATCGAAGTGTCGAGCGGAGATGACTCGTGAGTAGTCCTTGGACGCAGAGGGGTCAGAACCGTAGAACTCTGAAACAGTCGCCGAGATCTTGTCGACGAGTGAGTCCGCAACGGAGCGGTGAGCGAGCACATAGTCGGGCGCGACACAGGTCTGACCCGAGTTGACGAACTTGGCCCACGTGATGCGACGCGCGGCGACGTCGAGGTCGGCCGACTTGTCGACGATGGTCGGAGACTTTCCACCCAACTCAAGGGTGACGGGCGTCAGATGCTCTGCCGCCGCGCGCATCACGACACGGCCAACAGTTCCATTGCCGGTGTAGAAGATGTGATCGAATCGCTGATTGAGCAACTCGGTGGTCTCGGGTACTCCACCCTCAACGACGCGGATCGCAGACGAATCGAGATACTTCGGGATCAACCGCCCGAGGAGCGCCGAGGTCGCCGCAGAGACTTCGCTCGGCTTCAGAATCACGGCGTTACCGGCCGCGATCGCTCCAGCAGATGGAACGAGCAACAGCTGGACCGGATAGTTCCATGGCGCGATGACGAGGACGACTCCGAGTGGTTCGGGAACCCGCTTGCTCGAACCTGGCATCGCTACGACTGGAGTCGGCACTTTGCGAGGCGACGTCCACTTCCTCAGGTTCTTGATCATCATCTCGATCTCGGTGATCGAAAAGCCGACGTCGTAGAGCCAGGCCTCTTCGGGACCACGACCGAGATCGGTCTTTAATGCTTCGGCGAATTCCTTTTCATTTTCCGTCAGCATCCGAATGAGTGCTTCGAGTTGCAGTCGGCGCCACTCGAGGGGACGCGTCGTGCCGCGATCGAACGTTTCCCTGCACTGGCGCACGAGATCGGCGATCATCTGGAGCGGACGACGAGATTCGAACTCGCGACCCTCACCTTGGCAAGGTGATGCTCTACCAACTGAGCCACGTCCGCATAACGGAAAACCGTTAGGGAATTGAGTTTAGCAGTGGATCTGCGGTGCTCAACACGTCGCGCGACACTGCCTCTTTGG
>JALRJT010000126.1 GCA_023254985.1 Ilumatobacteraceae bacterium
ACGCCTTCTTGAGAGCGTCGATGATGGGAAGCCAGCGCTCTGGGTCTGCCTTGTAGGGGGCATAGAAGCTGATGCGGCTGATTACGTCGCCGTAACGCGTGCTGAGCTCTGGTGCAATCTTCTCGGGTTCGCCAACAACAGCGAAGGTCACCACGTTCGCCATGTCATCGAGCTTCGCAGGGTCACTCGTCACGTAGGTGGCGACTCGCTCAATCTGGAACTCGCCGATCAACCCTCGTTCCACAGCCCGCTCGAACCATGCGGCAAAGCCCATGTCCTCGAAATGGGCGGCATTCACCCCAATGGCACATCGGGCACCCGACCGCGAGACGCGAATCAGCTCTTCGAGCGAATCAGGTCCGAGGTGACCGTGAGTGAACGTCCCCGCCGAGGTGACGCCCGCAAAGGTGTCTGACGCGATCTCGAGACCGACCGTGAGATCCGCCACGATCAACTCGCGATAGACGTCCTTCCGGGCGGCCTCGGCCAACATCTCCGGCGAGATGTCGACTCCGTCGATCTCCCCCACACCATTCCGCCGTAGCGCCACACCAACCACCCCCGTGCCGCATCCCACATCGAGAACCGGGCCAACAGGCCGGTCCGCTGCCGCGAAAATGCGCGCGACGTGCTCGTGGTAGGCGTAGCCATGAGCCTCAACGAAACTCTGCTCGTAGGTCGACGCCCACTTCGCGTACAGGCGCCGACTGTCGTCCGGGGTTCGAACGGAATAGGCCTCGTCGAGACCAATCGACTCAGACGCGCTCATCTCGTCACACCGGGCCAACCGACCATCACGATCCTGCCGGTGGGCGCAGGCGATCCGCGGCAGCCTCGGTAAAACGGTCGAGCAACATCGCGAGTAGGACAAGGGCCAGACCCACCTCCACTCCCTGACCGAACTTGGACCGCGCGAGGGACTCCACCACCAAGAACCCGAGCGCGCCCCCTCCCGCAAGGCCCGCGATGATCACCATCGCGATGACCATCATGATGACTTGGTTGACCGCCGTCATGATCGTTGGAGCAGCAAGCGGGAGTCGGACCCTCAACAAAATCTGACGTGGGGTCGCGCCGAAGGTCTCAGCCGCTTCCACGCTCTCAACTGGCACCTCCCGGATGCCGAGCGCCGTGATTCGAACCCCGGGAACAAGGGAGTACATCACCGTGGCGATGAGTCCGGGGAACATCCCGACGCTGAAGAACACGACGAATGGAATGAGGTAGACCAGCGACGGCACGGTCTGCAGTGCGTCGAGAAACGGCGACAGAACCGACTCAAGCCGAGGACTCCGCCCAGCCCAGACACCTAGTGGCACCGAGATCCCGAGCGTGGCGAGAGTTGCAAGGAGAACCTGAACAGCGGTGTCCATCGTCGCGCTCCAGAGGCCCACGGCGCCGATGACCAGCCACGCGGCGGCGCCGAAGATCGCCAACTTCGCTCCCCTCAGCCGCCAACCGATCCAGCCCGTAACGAACACCACGACGGGCCAGGCGACCACATCGACCAACAGATCACGAAGGGGCAGATAGACGTCGGCGACAACGAAGTCGTTCATGGCACGTGTGACACCTCTGAGGTTGTCCCGCAGCCATGTGACCACATCGTCGATCGGATCAAAGGCATTCGGTTTCCAAACCGCGGGAAAGTCCACCCATCCTGCCCCCCGGCCCACGGCGACGATGACAAGGACGCCGACCGCAAGACCCGCCATGGCCCCCGGCGCGAGGCGTTTCAGCGGGTCCCTCTCAGCACTCGCCCGAGCGATCCGATCGAGCACGATGGCGATCGCGACGATCGCGAGGCCCACCGCCAAGCCGCGTCCGGGTCGCCGCTGATTGAGACTCTCAAAGATCGCCGTGCCGAGCCCGCCAGCGCCAACAAGTGGGATGAGCACGACGATTCCGAGCGCCATCATGATCGTCTGCGACATTCCGGTCACGATCGACCGCACGGCCATTGGGAGCTGCACCTTGACGAGTGTTTGGAGCGAGGTGGCGCCGAACATCTTCGATGACTCGACCGCGCTGCTCGGCACCTGCGTGATCCCGAGCACGGTCAGTCTGACCAACGGCGGCAGCGCGTAGATGAAGGTCGCGACGACACCCGGAACGTTTCCGATTCCGAACACCATGAGCAAGGGCAGGAAGTAGACGAATGCGGGAATCGTCTGCATCGCATCGAGGACGGGGCGCAATGCTGCTTCAACACGCCGATGCCGTGATGCCACGACGCCGAGCGGAAGCCCCACCACAACCGCCAACGTGATCGCTGCGATCATCACCGCAAGCGTTGCCATCGCCAGTTCCCAAAGGCCAAAAACCCCGACATAGCCCATCACCACGGCCACAAGGAGCGCCTGGCGATACATCCGTCGCGTGATGGGCAACATCGCGCCGATCGCGACCACAGCGAACCATGGAATCCACGCGAGGACATCTGCGAGTCCGCTCACAACCCAATCGACAATGTCGCTAATCGGCATGAACACGCCCGTGAACAGTGGATGACTCCGACGGTTCTCACGCATCCAGGCTCCCGCCTCATCGATCGGACCGGAGATCAACGTGTCGAGGCCTCCAGGGAACGCATTCGAGCCCGCGAAGGCCGCCTGAAGTGCGAGCGCACCGACTGCCAGCCCAACCCATGGAGCAAACCGCTTCCACCCGGCGTCGACCGGTGCGACAACTCTCGAAACCGTGGTCACACCTGCTCCTCGAGCAGCGCTATGACCGCCGCCCGATCAACAACCCCAATCGATCGGCCGCTGTCGTCGATCACGTCCAGCACCGAATCACTCGAGAGGAGTTGTGGCAACAGGTGCTCGACGACCACATCGGCGTGAACCCGCTGTTCTCCACCTTCACCAACCTGCATCACGTCTCGCGCGGTCAGAACTTTCGTCTTCGGAATGTCGCGGACAAATTCTCGGACGTAGTCGGTTGCCGGAGAGCGGATGAGTTCGGCTGCCGAACCAATCTGGTCGAACACGCCGTCTTTCATGATGGCGATTCGATCCCCCAGCTTGATGGCCTCTGCGAAGTCATGGGTAATGAACACGAGCGTCCGCTGCAGGCGATCCTGCAACCGAACGAGTTCGTCCTGCATGTCCCGACGAATGAGTGGGTCGAGCGCTGAGAACGGCTCGTCAAAGAACAGAACCTCGGGATCAACAGCGATGGCACGTGCCAAACCGACCCGCTGCTGCATCCCACCCGAAAGTTGCTGCGGGTAGTGCTGTTCGAATCCTGCGAGTCCCACAATCTCGAGAACTTCGAGGGCCCGCGCACGGCGATCGACCTTTGAGACACCCTGCACCTCAAGTCCGAACGCTGCATTGTCGATGACCCGACGATGCGGGAAGAGGCCGAAGTGCTGGAAAACCATCGACAGTTTGCTCCGTCGAAGTGCACGCAACTGCGACGACGACATGGAGGTGACGTCATCCCCGTCGATTCGCACCGAGCCTGCCGTCACATCCGTGAGTCCCGAGAGGCACCGGACCAAGGTCGACTTACCCGACCCCGACAAGCCCATGACGACGAAGGTCTCGCCGGGCAGCACCTCGAATGAGACATCACGCACCCCAACGGTGCAGCCAGTGGCCTCAAGCACGTCGCTACGGCCGACCCCTTCCCGCGACATAGCGAGCGCCTCGTCACAGCGTGCACCGAACACTTTCCAGACGGCGTCGACGACAATGCGAGGCTCGCTCGCAGGACCCCCCATGGTGGGTAATCTACGCACTTGCGGACCGACCATCCCGGGTCGGCGCAGAGGGGGAAAGATGAAGAAGCGTGTCATCGCGACGGCGCTGTTCGCTGCGCTGCTCGTTGGAGCCTGCGGTGGAGACAACACAGAGCCAGCAGCCAGCGAACCTGCGGCACAGGAGCCCGCCACTGAGACCGAGTCCGGTGACGACAAGCCCACGATCAACCTGATCGTCAATCCGTGGTCGGCATCTCGCCTCAACGCCGAGGTTGCCAAGCATCTCATTGAGAGCGAGCTCGGGTATCCGGTCGAGATCACTGAAGTCAACGAGAACGACGCGATGTTCACCGGAATGGCCGACGGCACGCTCGACGCGGTGCTCGAGATCTGGCCGTCGGGAGTTACCGACGCTGAGAACGCGTACTTCAACGACGGTTCGGTCGTGAACATCGGCGAGCTTGGCGCGGTCGGCAAGATTGGCTGGTTTGTGCCGTCGTACGTGGTTGAGCAGCACCCCGAACTCGCGACCTGGGAGGGCTACACGACGGACGAGGCAGCCGCGCTGTTCGCGACCGCCGAGACCGGCGACCAGGGCCGATTCCTTGGCACCGATCCGTCCTACTCGCAGTACGACGAACAGATCATCTCGAACCTCGATCTTCCTTTCCAGGTGATCTTCTCCGGCTCGGAGCCGGCAACCGTCGCTGAAGTCGACGGTCGGGTGTCGGCGGGTGAACCCGTCTTGTTGTACTGGTGGACACCGACGGCAGCGGTCGCGAAGTACGACCTCGTGAACGTCGCGCTCCCCGAGTACACCGACACGTGTGGCGCATCGGCGGCGGCCGGAGACGGCGGAGTCGACTGCGACTACCCAGAGGATGTGCTCTTCAAGGCTGCTTCAGCCAAGCTTCAAGAGAAGGCTCCGGACGTGTTCAGTTTCCTTCAGAAGTTCTCGATCACAACCGATGACCAACTCGAGATGCTCCCCCCGATGGAGATCGACGGTGACGACCCCGCTGCCGTCGCGGAGGCATGGATCGCCGCTCACGGCGATGTGTGGAGTGCCTGGCTCGACTGAGTCCTAAAGGTGGCTAAGGAGGCATGCTCGCCAGAGCGACGGCGAGCATGCCTCCCCATCTGTTTCTGAGCGATTGGCGTCAAGCGTTTCTCGCAGCGCCCACCTCAGGGCCTATGCGTCAGTTGGATCGTTCCAGTGCACGATGCATGAAGCCAGTGCGAGCAACGCAAGTAGCCCGGCGATGAGAAGTGGCGCGACGGGCAACGACGCATCCTCGCCGTATCCGCGTCCGCTCAAGGTGCTGACCGTCACGCCCTCGCTGACAACGAAGATCACGATCAGCGAGGCTCCGATACGGGCACGGGTGCTCGCTCGCGTCAACTGCGTCAAGATCATGAGTAGTGCACCGAAGGACATGATCTTGATTCCCCAGGTCAACTCGAGGCCAGCCGCGATGTCGAGTTCCCGACCACTCAACGTGCCCCATTGATCCTCAGCCCAATCCTCAGCCGTGGCGATATTGCTGAGCCCACCGATGAGCCCCATCGCAGCGAACAACCGCAGCCACAAACCCGTCTTCAAGATCTTGACCATGTCCCTTGCCTCCGAGGAGTTGTCGTTAGTGAGCGCCGAGTGGGAAGTACCACAAGCCGCACGATTTGGACGTGCGTGGCGGTGACACTGGCAGCGCCAACTTGTCAAAACCTTGCGACGCAGCGACAAACACGTAACCCGCGGGACGCGAGCGAGAGAACGTTGTCGACTGAGTCGGCTCGAATTCTCCGAAGCACTGCTCCAGCGGTTCGTCGGTTCACAGCCACGCACTACTCGGAGGACTGGCCGAGTCGACGCGGAATTGTCATCTCGGAATTCTCAACCCGGGCGGATGCCTCTCGGGGAGTTTCAACTGGTGTCGGAGGGGGGACTTGAACCCCC
>JALRJT010000031.1 GCA_023254985.1 Ilumatobacteraceae bacterium
TCAATTCCTGGGAAACGTCACCTTCGTAAGGGCACACGGTGATCCACTGAGCGCCCATCGCGGCGACACTGTCGACCACGGTGTCGATGCGCTTCGACCAACTCGTCGCGTCCATGGCACACCACTCCTCGAGTGTCCCTCCGCACACGACGACGTGCGACATCGCGACTGCGAATCCGTGCGGTCGCGCGAGTTCACCAGTCGCCATGTCTCTAGTCTCGCACGCCCACTCGGTAGTGTTGCCGACTACATGAGCGCACTCGACCCGCTTCCTCACGGCATTCACGTGGCGTGCATCATGGACGGAAACGGACGATGGGCTCGACGTCGTGGACTTCCCCGAACGGATGGACATACGGCTGGCGAGGAGAACTTGGCCGAGGTTGTCCGCCATGCAGCGAAGCGCAACGTCGGTTGGCTGACGGTCTTTGGCTTCAGTACCGAGAATTGGATTCGCCCTCGCGCAGAAGTTCGCCACATCCTGTCCCTGCACAAGAAGCTCTTCGGACGAATCGAGGAGCTCAACGAGAACAACGTCCGGGTGCGCTGGATCGGCCGACCATTCGACGAACCGGAGGCCAAGACCCCCACCGTGGTGCAAAAGGCCATCCGCCAAGCCATCGAAGACACCGCCCACAACACGGGCATGGTGCTCACCGTCGCCTTCGATTACGGCTCCCGAGCGGAGATTGTTCACGCAGTCAATCGAGCACGCCGCGACGTCACCTCGCCATCAATCGAGGACATCTCGTGCGAGACGTATCTGCCTCAGATGCCGCCGGTTGATCTCCTCGTGAGGACATCAGGCGAATCTCGCATCTCGAACTTCCTGCTCTGGCAGATCCCACGAGCACGCATCTATTTCACCGAGCGAACGTGGCCGGATTTCGACGCACAAGAGTTCGACGCCGCGCTCGCCTTGCTCGGTCCGCGACCGCAGGCATGACCAAACTCGGCGTCGACGATCTCCTCGACGCAACCGTTGATCGACTCGAGCGCGCGGAGTCACGCCCGGGTCAGGTCTCGATGGCAAAGGAGATCGCGTCTGCGATCGAATCGGGTCGACATCTGATCGTCCAAGCAGGTACTGGCACCGGCAAGTCACTCGGCTACCTCGTCCCCGTTGCGCTGTCGGGTCGACGCACGATCGTCGCCACCTACACGAAGGCACTCCAGGACCAACTCGCCACCTTCGACCTCCCACTCGTAGCCAGCGTGCTCGAAGCAGAACTCGGTCGCGAACTCACCTTCTCGGTCCTCAAGGGCAGGAGCAACTACCTCTGTCTGCAACGAGTCGACGAGCTCACCGATCGCAACCAGCAGCAACTCGATGTCGATCCGAAGATCACCTCGGCCGTCAAAGCTCTCGTCGAATGGTCGAATAAAACAACCACTGGCGACTCCGGAGACATCGACTGGCCCCTTCCAGACAGCGCATGGCGCCAAGTGTCGGTCACGAGCGACGAATGCCCAGGCGCACGAAAGTGTCCCCGCGGAAATGATTGCTTTGCCGAACGGGCGCGCGCACTCGCCCAAGAGTCCGACGTGGTCGTCGTCAACACCCACTTGTACGCCCTCAACGTTGCGTCAGATGGCGCGATTCTTCCCGAACATGAACTGGTCATCTTCGATGAGGCCCACCAACTCGAAGATGTGGTGAGTTCTTCGGCGTCGATCGCCCTTTCACCAGGCCGAGTCGCATCAATGGCAAGCACGATTCGAGCAGTGCTCGCAGACGAT
>JALRJT010000034.1 GCA_023254985.1 Ilumatobacteraceae bacterium
GATGAACACTGACCTGGTCCTCGGGCGATTTCCGCCGAATGACCATCTCGACAAATTCCATCATGTTTCGGATTTGGTAGAAATATCGGACGTAGGGATCTGTCACGACGATCTTTGACGCGCCTTCGATGTAAGGACCGAAGAGCCGATCGTAGCTGATCCCTTTGCGATCCTCGGTGTCAACGTAGGAACCTTGGGGTACCTGACGGAGGTCGAGCCGGCCCAATGTCTGGCCACGCTGGAGAAGTGGATTTCGGGCACGAAGGGATCTGACTACGAGATCGACTCACGAATGATGGTTCGTGCAACCCTGACACCTGCAAATGGGGGTCAGCAGATGTCGTGGCGGGCCCTGAATGAGGTCGTGCTCGAGAAACAGCAGAGCGGGCACACCATTTGGCTGGATGTTGACATCAATGGCTATGAATTCGCCCAGTATTCGGCGGATGGTGTCATCGTTGCGACGCCCACGGGAAGCACCGCCTATTCGATGTCTGCTCGCGGGCCGGTGGTGTCGCCTCGCCATCGCGCGTTGCTGATCACGCCCGTTTCGCCGCACATGTTGTTCGATCGATCACTCGTGTTGGATCCCGAGGAGAAAGTACACATCAGGGTCGTGGGAACTCGTCCGGTGGATGTCGCAATCGATGGCCGTCGCGTCGCGAGTCTCGCTCAGGGCGACACCGTGTCGTTCGCCCCAGACAGTGCACAGGCTTATTTCGTTCGGGTGAAGGCGCCCAAGTTCCATCAGATCGTCCGCCAGAAGTTCGGACTCGGGGACGAGTAGTGCTGGTCGAGCTACACATCGAGAACCTCGGTGTGATCGAGGACGTTCGCATTGATCTCGGTCGCGGACTAACGACGGTGACCGGTGAAACCGGTGCAGGCAAGACCATGATCGTGGAAGCCATATCGCTCCTCGTCGGAGCGCGGGCGGACGCGACCGTCGTGCGCAACGGATGTGATGAAGCTCGGGTGGAGGGTCGCTTCGTGGTCGGCGACGAGGAAATGATCCTCGCTCGAGTCATCCCCAAAGACGGACGGTCGCGGGCATACGTCAATGGACGCCTGGCGACGGTGAGCCAACTCGAAGAGCTCGGCGTGTCGCTCGTCGACATGCATGGGCAGCACGACCATCAGGGATTGCTCTCGGTCCAGGCGCAACGAGAGGCCCTCGATGAATTCGCCGGAGTGGATCTCACCGATTTGCGCACCGCACGTGAACGTCTGACAGAACTCGACGCTGTGCTGGCAACGCTCGGGGGAGATGAGCGGGCACGTGCTCGCGAGATTGACCTCCTGCGCTTTCAGGTCCGCGAAATCGAGGACGCGGGACTCTCGTCGGAGTTGGAAGACGACGAGCTCTCGGCAGAAGAAGACTTGCTTGCAGATATTTCGGGGAATCGTGAGGCGATGTATCTCGCGAATGCCCTCCTTGCCGACGATGACGGCGTGTCAGATCTCCTGGGTCGTGCGCTGTCGACGCTCGGTCATCGAGACTCCCTGGCACCATTCGTCGAACGCCTGAGAGCTGCGCAGATGGAAGTCCAAGATGTTGCAGCGCAGTTGCGTGACACGGCCGAGTCAATTGACGAGAATCCGGAGCGACTGGAAGAGATTCGCGTTCGTCGTCAGCTCCTCGTTGATTTGCGCCGCAAATATGGGGAAGCAATCTCAGAGGTGATCTCCTACGGGCACGACGCTCGGCGTCGTCTCGAAGAATTGGAGTCGCTCGAGGCTCGCGCGGCGACTCTGGACGTGGACCGAACACGAGCGCTCGGTGCCTTGCAGGAGGCGCAGGCCCGAGTACTTGGCGAGCGTCGAGTAGCAGCGCCTCAGCTGGCCAAGTACGTCCAGAAGGTGCTTCGAACACTCGCAATGCCTCACGTGGCAGTTGGTGTCGATGTCGATGGGGAAGCGGGCGAACGTGTCGCGTTCACGATCGCCGCGAACCCGGGCAGTCCGCCACTACCACTGTCGAAGGTGGCGTCCGGTGGTGAACTCGCTCGCACCATGTTGTCGCTCCGACTCGTCCTCGGGTCCGGCCCAGAGTGCGTCGTCTTCGACGAAGTCGATGCGGGCATCGGCGGTGAAGCAGCGGTAGCGGTGGCCTCCGCCTTGGCTGATCTCGGCGCGCAACGCCAGGTGCTCGTCGTCACCCACTTGGCCCAAGTTGCCGCCCGCGCATC
>JALRJT010000041.1 GCA_023254985.1 Ilumatobacteraceae bacterium
TTGTGAGTTCACCCGCGGATAGGTGAAGCGGGTCATGTCTCCTGCTGGTGGCTCGACCTTGATGACCTGTGCACCGAGGTCGGTGAGCATTCGAGTCGCATGCGGTCCGGAGAGCACCCGCGTGAAGTCGATGACGCGAATTCCCGTGAGGGGACGGGAGTCACGTGACGAACCTCGTGTCATCGTGGATCAGTCGAGCGAGACGCCGAGAGTTCGCAAGGCAAGCGAGGAGTACAGAGCCATGCCCGTGGTCATTGCATCTTCCTCGAACATCACGCGATTCGAGTGGTTCGGTGCGGCCGTGCGGGGATCCTTGTTGTGCGGAGTTCCTCCAAGGAACAACATCGCGCCCGGAAGCTTTTCGAGGACGTAGCTGAAGTCTTCTGCGCCCATCACGGGGTGTGGCATGCGCACGACCTGCTTTTCGCCGACGAGTGCTTCTGCGATATCAAGACCGAAGTCCGCAGACGGCGTGTCATTGACGGTCACGGGGTAACCAAGGTTGACGGTCGTTTCCGCGTTGCATCCGTGGGCCGTGGCGACGCCGTCAGCGACTTTCTGGATGAGTTCGTGCACTGACGATCGAGTCTTTGCCGAAATCGCACGGATCGTTCCTTGAATGCGTGCAGCCTCAGGAATCACGTTGTATGCCGTTCCGGCGATGAGTCGGGTGACGGTGACGACGGTCGGGTCGAAGATGTCGAATCGACGGGTGACCATGGATTGGAGCGCCTGAACAATTTCACACGCGACCGGGACTGGGTCGAAGGTTCTGAACGGCTCGGATGCGTGTCCACCCTTGCCGGTGATGACGATGTCGAACGAATCGGATGATGCCATCACGGATCCGCCCTTCGTACCGATCATCCCTGCGGGCATCGACGAAGTGATGTGGATCGCATAGGCCGCGGAGATGGGCGACGGCGTTCCATCCTCGAGTGGGGGAACGTCGAGGAGGCCTTCGTCGAGCATGTACTCCGCTCCGCCGTAACCCTCTTCTCCAGGCTGGAACATGAACAGCACTCGCCCGGGAAGTGACGATTTTCGTTCGCTCAACATGCGCGCAGCTCCTGCGAGCATTGCGACGTGGGTGTCATGACCGCACGCGTGCATCACATTGTCTACTTGTGAGGAATAGTCAAGTCCCGTGTCTTCTGGCATTGGGAGTGCGTCCATGTCACCACGAAGCATCACCGTTGGACCCGGCTTGTCACCGGTGAGGAGGGCCGCGATCCCACTCGTCGTTTTATGCAGGGTGATGTCGAGCGGGAGACCGTCGAGGGCCTCAAGGACACGGTCTCGTGTCTTCGGGAGGTCGAGACCTACTTCTGGCCAGCGGTGGAGATCGCGTCGAACCGAGCGGGCATCATCCAGCATCCCAGCGGCATGATCGAGAACTCCGGTTGGGGTTCCGTGTCGTTCGGAAGCTGGTTGGACGGGCGGTGAAGAGGCCATGTCGCAATCGTACGCTCGCGACCTCGTTGAGACCCATGGGCGAGGTCCCGTGGATGCCTTGCCCCTCGGGCTTTACGATGAACAGGTGCTGCGAGTCGATTTCACCATCGAGCCCTTCATCGCGGGGTCGCCCGGGCGACACGTGACGCTTGCCGTCGAGGCTGTTCGCCGGCATGGGATCGAAGTGGATTTTGGGCCGTTCGGATCGTCTTTCGATATCGATCCAGCGGCGATTCACACGGTCGTTGCCGAACTCCTCCATGTGGCGTACAGCAACGGCGCGACCAACGTGAGCGTGGACGTCGTTGGTGCGAACGATCATCACGATGAATCCCCCGCGTGGGAAGGCGTGGTCATCGGCGGAGTGCGTCTGCCTGCACTTCACGGTGTGTTGAATCAGATCATCGAAAGCGTCGAGCGCGAACTTGGATCTTCGTTGAAGGATCTTTCGCGGAACGACAAGCAGACGGCGATTCGCCTCTTGGATGAACGTGGCGCCTTCATCCTGCGACGTGCGGTTGAGGATGTTGCCGATGCGATGGGCGTCTCGAGGATCACGGTGTACAACTATTTGAACGCACTGCACCGCTAGGTACGAGATGCATCCTCACTTCGATGTCGTTGCCTTTGATGCTGACGACACGCTTTGGTACAGCGAGGAAAGTTTCCGAAGAAACGAGCGTCAGTTCGTCGAGTTGATGGAGCCGTATGTTGCCGACGGCGTCGACATCAAGTCGGCACTCGTTGCGATCGAAGGCGCAAACTTGTCGACGTATGGCTACGGCGTGAAGTCGTTCGGACTGTGTGCGGTCGAAGCTGCGCTCACGCTTTCCAACGGCACGGTTCCCCCAGGAGTGCTGCAAGAAATTCTTGAGTCCGTCAAGGAACACTTGACTGAACCAGTTCGACTCTTTGAAGAAGCATCACACGTCGTGGCGCAGGTCGCTCGTCATCACAAGGTGATCATGATCACGAAAGGTGATCTGGTCCATCAGACGCGAAAGG
>JALRJT010000063.1 GCA_023254985.1 Ilumatobacteraceae bacterium
CGTCGATGCGCGCCGCATCCACGAAGGAGCTCATCGCCACATCATCGGCAAGTGGTAAGCCAAGACGGACTCCTTCAACAGTGACAGCGCGGTACATCGCACCAGTGTCGAGATATTGCACGCCGAGACGTTTGGCAACGGCTCGCGCGATGGTCGACTTCCCCGCTCCGGCGGGACCGTCGATGGCGATCACTCGCTGGCGTGCCGACGTCACCAACTGGTATCCCGGGGTCTGCCCTCTTCGTACCCCGAAGAACTCTGAATCCCGACCACGGCGCGTTCCTGGAATTCGTGGACTGTGGATGCACCTGCGTAGGTGAACGACGATCGGACGCCAGCCACGATCTGATCGATGATGTCTTCGACACCTGGACGATCGGGATCGAGATACATCCGGGACGTTGAGATTCCCTCTTCGAAGAGCTCTTTACGAGCACGATCGAGTGCGGTCTCGGTACGAGTCCGATTTCGCACTGCACGGTTGGATGCCATGCCAAAGGCCTCCTTGAACAGACGACCATCGGGATCACGGAGCGTGTCAGCTGCCGATTCATACGTTCCTGCCAGCCACGAACCGAACATCACGTTCGCCGCACCAGCGGCGAGTCCCAGGGCGACGTCTCGTGGGTGGCGCACTCCACCGTCAGCCCACACCGTTGCCTTGAGGAGCGACGCCTCGTCGCTGCACTCCAAGACTGCCGAGAACTGTGGTCGACCGACGCCCGTCATCATGCGCGTCGTGCACATTGCACCGGGTCCGACGCCAACTTTGACGATGTCGGCGCCTGCTTCGATCAATTGTCGCGTTCCCTCGCGTGTTACGACGTTGCCTGCAACGAGTGGCACCGATCCGACCACGCGGCGTACATCGGTGATTACCTCCAACATCTTGGACTGATGCCCGTGTGCGGTATCGACGACGATGACGTCCGCACCCATCGCCACGAGTTCCTTTGCTCGCCGGGCAGGATCGCCATTGATGCCGACTGCTGCACCGATGATCAGTCGACCGTGTTTGTCCACGGCAGGCTTGTAAATTGTGCTGCGCAGTGCGCCATTTCGTGTGACGCAACCCGCGAGCTTTCCATTGCGATCGACAACTGGCGCAAACGACAGGCGTTTGTCATGGAGCTCCATGAACATCTGTTCGGCATCGAGAGAGTCCGAGAGCGAGATGATCTCGCGGCTCATGACGTTGTGCAACTGCGTGAATCGGTCGAAGCCTGCGGCATCGTGCTCCGTGAAGATTCCCTCAGGAGATCCGTCCTCGCCAACTACGAGAACCGCTCCATGGGACCGTTTGTGAATGAGGCTCAAGGCCTCGCCCACCGTTCCATCTGCCGGCATCGAGATTGGCGTTTCCCACAGCTGATGTCGAGACTTGACGAAGTCGATCACCGTCTTGACGACATCCAGTGGAATGTCCTGCGGAAGGATCACGATTCCACCGCGCCTGGCGACCGTCTCCGCCATGCGACGTCCGGCGATGGCCGTCATGTTCGACACAACGATCGGAATGGTCGTTCCAACCTTGTCTGGTGTCGTCAGATCTACCGATTGACGTGATGCGACGGAAGACAGACTCGGCACCATGAAGACGTCGTTGTAGGTGAGGTCAAACGACGGTCGATCACCCAAAAATCGCATCGCTCAACCCTCCGCACTCGACGAAAAGACCAACCTAGGCTACTGCCGTGAGCGCGCCCATCGTTTCCCATCTCGACCCTGATTCCGTGCGTCGCGCAGCCGAGATCCTTGGCAACGGTGGGATCGTCGCCCTCCCCACGGAGACCGTGTACGGCTTGGGTGCCTCGATCGACTCGGCCAGTGGTGTCAATCGGATATTTACCGTCAAAGGTCGCCCGACGGATCATCCGTTGATCGTCCATGGGTCGTCGGCTTCGATCCTGGACGAGGTGTCCGACCATCCTTCCGAGTTCGCTCGCCGACTTGCCGTCGAGGTGTGGCCCGGACCACTGTCACTGCTCGTTCCCCGATCGCAGCGAGTGTCAACGTCCGTGACGGGCGGTCGTGACACGGTCGTCGTGCGTGTTCCCGCGCACGATTTCTTTCGAACTGTCGTGGATCACCTTGGATCGCCCATCGCCGCTCCCAGTGCAAATCGGTTCGGTCGGGTGAGCCCAACAACCGCGGACCATGTGGCAGCTGATCTCGGGAACGATGTCGATCTGATCGTCGATGGTGGGCCGAGCGTCATTGGAGTCGAATCGACAATCGTGAACACCACGACCTCGCCGCCCCAAGTACTCCGTCACGGTGGGATTCCCATCGAGGATGTGGAAGCGCTCCTTGGGATCTCGGTCGCGGAATCCGACGGGACCGTTCGGGCGCCAGGAACCCTGGCCAGCCACTACGCACCCCGATGCCAGGTGGTCCTCGCAGAAACTGCCGAAGAGGCAAAATCCCGCCTCGAGAGGCTCCCGTCATCGGCTGGGATCGTCGAAACCCCGCCGTCGACTGGGGTCTATGCCGCAACCTTGTACACCACTCTCAGAACCTGTGATGAGCGCGGATGGACACATGCCGTGTTCGTCCTACCCCACGATCGGGGCCTGGGCAGGGCCATACGTGACCGCTTGAAGCGCGCAGCAGCCACGTTCGAGGGCTGAAATCTCACGATTTTTGCCCACCTCGCCGTTGCCCACCTTCACCTCCTCTCATAGGCTATGAAGTCCTAACCCAGGGTGGCACCCGCCACCCGACTCCTAGGGGGAGAAACAAATAATGAAGAAAACCAACATGCGCCGCTTCGGTGCCATCGTTGCTGGTCTCAGCCTCGTGCTGGCGGCCTGCGGCGGCGGAGACGACGCGGCCACTGACACCACGGCAGCTGCCGCTGGTGGCGAGTTGGAAGGCATGAAGGGCACGATGCCCCTCGTAAGCCTTTCGGATGAGTTCAAGACAGGCTTGAACGATTTCTGGACCGCCGCTGGTAACGCTGCTCTCGAAGACTTCAGCTACGCAGCTGAGGCATTCGACTCCGTCATGCTCGTCGCTCTCGCGGCAGAGGTTGCTGGAACCGATGGCAGTGCACTTGCCAACGAAATCCAGAACGTCTCGCGTGATGGCGAAAAGTGCACCACCGTTGAGGGTTGCATGGAGCTCATCAAGGCCGGCACGGACATCGACTACGACGGTGCTTCTGGTCCGCAGGACATGAACGGAAACGGCGAGCCAGTCAATGCCTCGTACGGCGTTCTCACCTTCGGTGCAGACAACCGCTTCTCGTATGACGAAGCGTCCTATGTCCTCGCAGATGCACCGGAATCCGACATCGTTGATCTCGTGCCAGCTGGCGTCGAGCGCAAGGGTGACGGCGTGCTCAAGATCGGTTCACTCCTTCCGGAGACCGGTTCGCTCGCCTTCCTCGGACCACCGGAATTCGCTGGCGTCGAGTACGCAATCAGCCTGCTGAACGCAGCTGGTGGCATCCTCGGCAAGCCGGTCGAGTACGTCCAGGGTGACTCTGGCGACACCAGCACCGACACCGCAAGCACCACCGTCGACCGCCTCCTCGGCGAAGGCGTTGATGCGATCATCGGTGCGGCCTCGTCGTCCGTGTCTCTCACGGTCATCGACAAGATCACCGCAGCAGGCGTCGTTCAGTTCAGCCCGGCCAACACGTCGGACAAGCTGACCACGTACGCAGATAATGGCCTCTACTTCCGCACCGCTCCCCCGGACAAGCTCCAGGGTGCAGTGCTCGCGAACCTGATCGCGGGCGACGGCGCAGCGACCGTGTACATCATGGCGCTCGACGATGCGTATGGAACTGGCCTTGCTGACGCGGTCGAGTCAAACTTGACGGCTGCAGGTGTTGAGGTTGTCGGTAAGAAGATCTACGACCCGAAGGCAACGACGTTCGATGCCGAAGTGGACGAGATCGTCGCCGCCAACCCGGACGCAATCATGCTCATCACCTTCGACGAAGGCTCACGCATCCTCCGCACCATGGTGGAGAAGGGTGTTGGCCCGAAGGCCAAGATGGTCTACGGTTGCGACGGCAACATGGGTAACGCACTCGGCGAGAACTTCGACTCGGGTAAGTAATCCATTCAGATCAACGAAAGGGCCCGGTCCGAAAGGACCGGGCCCTTTTGCTTTATCTGACTGCTTGATCTGCACGCTCTCAAAGCGTTGAGGAAGGTCAGCCGCCGGTCATCTTGGCAAGGGTGCCAAGGTACAGCTTGATCACGTTCGGGTCTGCCAGAAGTTCCCTACCAGTTCCCGTATAGGCATTTCGTCCCTGGTCGAGCACATAGGCCCGATCGGTCACCTGAAGGCATCGCCGAGCGTTTTGCTCCACCATCAAGATGGCGATGCCCTCGGAGTTGATCTTCTTGCATTGGATGAATACCTCATCTTGTAATGCCGGTGAAAGACCAGCGGATGGTTCGTCAAGAAGCAGGAGCTTGGGCTCCATCATCAGAGCTCGACCCATCGCAACCATTTGACGTTCGCCGCCTGATAACGAACCAGCGCGCTGCGTCGCTCGGTCCCGGAGCTTCGGGAACAAGGCGGTGACGTACTCGAAGCGCTCTGCGAACACCGATGGCTTCAAGAAGCATCCCATCTCGAGATTCTCTGAGACGGTCAGACTCTGAAACACATTCTGTGTCTGGGGGACGTAACCGACTCCGCGCTCCACCAGCTCGTGGGCCTTCAGTCCAGTGATGTTTTCGCCATTCAGCATCACGGAGCCTGACCTTGTCGAGCACTGTCCGAGGATGGCCTTGAGAACCGTCGACTTGCCTGCTCCGTTCGGCCCAATGACCCCGACGAACTCGCCTGCGCGAACCTCGATGTTACATCCGTTTAGGATGTTGACTTCAGGGATGTACCCGGCGACGAGTTCTTCGACGTGTAGCACGAGACCACTCATCACGCCTCCTCGAGCAATGATTTGCCCTGGTGGCCGCCGAGGTACGCCTCGATGACCGCAGGGTTGGCGGAGATCTGATCCGGGGTGCCCTCGGCGATGATGCGCCCTTCGGCCATAACGACGACCCAGTCAGAAATGTCGTGAACCATGTCCATGTCGTGTTCGACGAAAAGCACCGTCATTCCATCATCGCGCAGTCCGCGAATGTGTTCGTTCAAGCTCTGCTTGAGAGCAGGGTTCACACCGGCCATCGGCTCGTCGAGCATGACGAGGCGTGGATTGGTCATCAGTGCGCGTGACATTTCGAGCAACTTACGTTGGCCACCGGAGAGAGTTCCTGCGTACTCGTTACGCATGTGATCGAGCTTGAAGCGCTTTAAAAGCTCATCTGCGCGCTTCTCGATGATCTCCTCTTGACGATTCCAGCGGAATGGCAACAAACCGTTCCACCAACGCTCTCCCACCTGGTGTGTGGCACCGAGCTTCATATTCTCAATCACCGACATCTTGGTCAAACTCTTCGTCAGCTGAAACGTTCGCACCATCCCCATTGCGGCAGTGCGATGTGCCACTACTTTCTCGAGGTTTCGGCCGTCGAACATCCACTTTCCCTCATTGGGGGTATCGAATCCCGTGAGCAGGTTGAACAACGTCGTCTTGCCGGCGCCGTTTGGTCCGATGAGTGCAGTGATAGATCCGCGTTGAACCTCAAGGTGATCAACGTCGACTGCCACGACGCCACCGAAGTTGCGTCGCACGCCCTCTGCAATCAACATCGGATCGGGCTTCGCGACACCGGGACGGGCTTCGACTGTTGCAAGGGCCTCTTTGGCACGTCGTGCGGATTCGGAGAGGAAATCAGCGACCATCGAGCGCCATCTCCTTGCGGTTACCGAAGATGCCTTGCGGGCGGAACGTCATGAGCAACATGAGTCCAAGGCCGATGAGCATGTAATTGACGGGCCCCACTTGAGACTTTTGCAATAGTCCGAAACCGAATATCTCGACCGGACTGTTCTTGGTCAGCTCGCGTAAGAAATTGTCTGAGAACACATACAGACCCCAGAACACCATCGGTCCGACGACGGAGCCGCGCACCTTGGCCACACCACCAAGCACAAGTGCGGTCAACACATAGAACGTGACGTCACGGCTGTAGTTGTCAGGCTGCACCGATCCCCGGTCCAAAGCGAACACTGCTCCAGAGAACATGCCAATCACGCCACCGATGATCAGAGACTGCATCTTGTACGAATACACGTTCTTGCCAAGACTGCGAACTGCGTCCTCGTCTTCACGAATCGCCTTCACGACACGACCCCACGGACTGCGCATCAACAAGAACACCAGTCCCGAGAAGATGCCGACGAGCGCCCAGGCGACGATCAGCGTCCACAACGTGTAACCCCTGTATTGGAATGGTCGGATGCCATACAAATGGCCTGGATCGAACGGACTGAGGTTGCGGAATTCGCTGCTGAAGGAGTTGATGCCATCCGAGCCGCCGAAATACTCCTTGAAGCGCACCGAACGCACAACAAGTCGAACGATCTCCGCCGTCGCGATCGTGACAATGGCGAGATAATCGGCTCGCAGTCGAAGTGTAGGAATGCCCACGAGGACGCCGAGAACGACGACATAAATCAGTCCGATGAGGATGCCCCACCACATTCCGACACCGAAGTACTGGGAGGTCATTCCCAGCCCATAGGCACCACAGGCCATGAAGGCAGCTTGACCGAAGTTCAACAAACCCGTGTAGCCGAACTGCACATTCAAGCCGATCGCAGCTAGCGCAAAATATGCCGCGTCCATACCGATCAGTGCGCTAATGGTATTTTCGAGAACTTTGAG